>DMKG01000108.1:2090-3561 GCA_003454415.1 Alphaproteobacteria bacterium | reverse complement strand
TGGTGGATGATGACAATATTTTGTCCTCACCCCCCAGCGGATAGCCCATCAGGCTGGGCGGCTGACCCGCCTGCAGGCTGGGCTGCCAGAGATACTGGCCGGTGGAGTCCTTGAACTTCCGCACCGTCGCCTGAACCGTCCGGTTCATGATGAACGCCGCATTCGCGCGGTAGCCCTGCTTCAACTGATAGATCAGCGTAAGCAGATTGTCGCTGGGATTCGTGGCCGCGAAATCACCGTTGGCGCCGGTCTTGATGAAACCGAGCTTGCCCCACGCCCAGGACGCGTCCGCGACCGTGGGGACCGAGAGCACGCCGAAAGGCTTCTGAGCGCCATCGCCGGTGATGAAGGCCGCGCCTTCCTTCTCGGCGAAGCTGATCACGACCTCGCCAGCCAGCCACGATTCAACGTCGATCAAAGCATCATCCAGCAGGTCCTGCGTCGCAGCCGGGTTCGCATAAAGCTGCATCGCCGGGAAGTTCATCTCACTCAGGGCTGGCGTTGCGGTCTCGGGCCGCGCCGACGTTTCGCCCACCCAGCCGGAACCGGTGCCACCAGTATTGAATACTTTCTTGTAGCTGTTGCCACCGATGTTGATCACCTGCGCAAGCGCGCGCATGCTGCTGACCGTCGACTGGACGCGGCCGATCATCGTGTCAACTTCAGGCGGGGCAAGGAATCCGCCGCCGGGATCACTCTGGACCGTCATGCCAGCCTTGATGGCAAGCGCATTCAGTTCCTTGTCGCCCTCGCCGGTGCGGAAATAATGCCCGAAAGCCTTGCGATACTGCGACGCCTCGGGTGTCTCGCTGCGCCCGCCCGGCTCAATCACGCGCTGCGCCAGCTTGACGTTCAGCGCATCAATCGCCTTCATGCCTTCCGTGATCTGGTCATTCAGACGGTCCACCTTTTCAGCGGTGACCACATCCTCCTGACGCTTCTCGATCTGCTTCAGACGCTCATCGTTCGCGGCCTTGAACGCATCGAACGCCCTGTTAACACTGTCAATCATAGCCGTAACTTCTGTGCTGCTCATTTCCGTGAACCTCCTTTGAGTTTAACGGGTTATCGTTTGTTGCAGCCCCCGCAGGGCCGCCACCAATCGCGCATCGTCCTGTTGCGCCACGGGTTGCGCGGGTTCACGCAAACTCTGTGATGGCCTATGGCCTCGTATCATCGCGGATGCTTCCGGCAATTCGGCCACGCGGTCAGCAAATCCTGCATCCACCGCGCCCTGACCAAAGAACCATGTCTCAGCATCCATCAGCCCCAGCGCGTCGGCAGGCTTGATACCCGCCCGCGCGGCATAGACGCCCGCAAGCGCGTCGTCGATCTGGGCCAGCACTCCGGCGAACTCCTGCATGTCGGTCGTATTTCCGATCACAGCGCCCCATGCGCGATGGATCATCATGCTGGCGCTTGGCGCTATTTCGATAACGTCACCAGCCATGGCGATCACGCTGGCCGCTGA
>DMKG01000108.1:0-1907 GCA_003454415.1 Alphaproteobacteria bacterium | reverse complement strand
ATAACGTCACCGGCCATGGCGATCACGCTCGCCGCTGATGCCGCAACGCCGGTCACCATCACATTGACCTGCGCGCTGTGCTGAAGCAGATCGTTATAAATCGCCACGCCGTCGAACACATCGCCTCCGGGGGAATTGATGCGCAGGTTGATCGTCGGCTCCTTCACGCCATCCAGCGCCGCGCGAAACGCCTTCGCGGTGATGCCCCAATAACCAATCTCATCGTAAATCACCATGTCCGCCACGCCGTCACGGGCAGACACCCGCACGCCCGCGAATGGCGATGTCAGAGCGCGGGCCATGCGCTTGTCGCGCTCGGCGAGAAACCCTTCCGGCAAAGATATGATCTTGTTTTTCATTCCATCCTCACGCAACGGTTTTGAGTTTCATCGCGGCAGCGGCCGGCGCCGTATTCGGCAGGCTGTCGCCCCCCTCTATAGGCGGCAATTCCTCCAGCGCCCGCACCTCGTTAGGCGTCATCCATCCCGGCGAGCCGCCGCTGCCAAGCGCCGCGCTGAAATAAGCAGCACGATCAGACGCAGACGAACGCAACAGCCCTGAGACATTGAATTTCGGATAAATGCTCCCACGATCCCGTAAGAGGATAAGATCGCGAATGATCGCCTGTTCCCAGGCCGTGATCCAGGGGCCTACCGTGTACTGTAGGTAACCAATGTTCTGTTGCTCGATCCCGGTGCCCCAGCTCGTCGTCGCCTTCGTGTCGCCCAGCATATGCGGCGGAACGCCGAAGAACATGGCAATTTCGCTGATCTGAAACCGGCGCGTATCGATGAACTGGGAATCCTCGTTCGTCATGCCGAGGGGTTTGAACTGTATCCCTTCTTCCAGAATGATGTTCTTGTTTGCTCTGCCTGCCCCAACATGTTCTTCAACCGAGGATTTCAACCGCTCGAATGCCTCCGCGCTGATCGCGCCGGGATGGCAGAATGCGCTGCCGGGATTGGCCCCGTTCGCAAACAGGCTACTACCAAAGAGCTCGGTCTGAATCGCAAGGCCAATTGCGTTGCGCATCCGGCGCAGTCTGGGATCCCCCGACAGGCCGGTGATTGAAATATCCCGCAGGTGGAATATTTCATCCTGCGCATATTTCCGCGATCCACCTTTGTCGCGGCGCTCAATATATTCCAGCATGAAATCGTCGCGCTGATGAACCTCGACCATATCCGCGCGGATCGGGATCAGTTGCCGGACATTACCGTCGGATCCCATGACCTTATATGCATAGGCGTTGCCGAAGAGCAGCACGTTCATCATCATGGCGTTGCGAAACTCAAAGGATGACTGCCATCCATTTGGCGCAGCGTACAGAACGCTGAACAGGGGATGCCCCGTCGCCTTAATCTTCACTCTGGGATCCCGTCTGTCCTCGCTCATCAGATGCAGAGGCAGAGAGGCAACCGAATTGGCGATGATCGACACGCACCTCCAGACCGCAGCGACGGACAACGCCGCCTCGGCAGTAACCGCCACGCCAGCGCCGCTCATCGAGCCGCCACCGCGGATAACTTCCAGCAGGCGCGGGTCATTCAAGCCTGAAAAATATCCGACCTCAGAGGCCATCGCGCGCGGCTGTTTCTGCCTTGCACCGGCCTCTTTGCTGCGGAAGAAATCGATAAGCTTCAAATCACCAGAACTCCGCGACGTTCATAGACCGATTGTTTCTGAGTAGCGCCCGCCATCGCCGCGCCAACCGCCATGCATAGCGCCACAGCGCAGTCTATCTTGTTTGACGATTTCTGTTTGGACAGCCAGCAATTATCCCAGCGATCACGCTCCAGAACCGCCGACATCATCGCAGACACCAGAACCGGATTGCGCTTGATCCGTATGCGTCCTTCCAGAATCAATTCTTCCAGATGCCGCAGGCTGCCCGGCATCCATAGCCC
>DMKG01000013.1:4484-6079 GCA_003454415.1 Alphaproteobacteria bacterium | reverse complement strand
AACGACATCGCCAGCCAGACCAATCTGCTCGCCCTGAACGCAACCATCGAAGCCGCCCGCGCAGGTGAAGCCGGAAAAGGCTTCGCGGTCGTCGCGTCCGAGGTAAAAAATCTCGCCAATCAGACCGCCAGGGCGACAGAAGATATTGCAACCCAGATCAGCGAAATCCAGACCAGCACCAGTCACGCAGTCAACGCCATTGAGGGTATTGGCAAAACGATCAATCAGATTAATGAAATCACGGCGGCCATCGCCGCTGCGGTGGAGGAACAGGGGGCCGCGACCAGTGAAATCAGCCGCAGCGCCCAGCAGGCGGCGGGCGGAACCAAGACCCTGACGGATAATATTTCCAGCCTCTCCGAGGCCGCCCTGAAAACCGGCAAAGCCGCAGGCGAACTCACCGAAGCGGGAAAGGCGCTGAATTCCAGCAGCGAAAAGAACCGGACGCTGATCGAACAGCTTATGAGCGAACTGGTGAAAACCTGAAGGTTTTATCGCTCGGTTGTTGGTGGGGATCTCGACAATCCCCCCAACCCAAGATCCGAACGCAACCAAAGCCGCTTTATATCTATCAGTAAGTGAAGCCGCCGCCGCGGTTGGAGTGTACAAACCCCCGGGCGCCTGTTTCTACAGGTGGGCGCCATATACGCCGGACCACGATCCGGGCAGGGACAGCTCCCTTCGGGTGGTTTAAGGCCCCTGGGTATGTGGTCTCCTGACCGGCGGGGCAGCCTCATATGTATTATACGACATAAACACCAGGCAGTCAGTTCATTCTTATGGAAGGAACACCATCCGCACCGTCTGACAGGGCTTCATGGCGTCTGCCCTCAAGCCGGCGGGAGGCCCGTCCAGAGAGGAATTAAATTCGGATGGCGAGTTCAAGAGCGTCTGCGTGACCGATTCTAGCCTGCGGAAGTGACGCGCCTGCCTGCTTTCGCCCTCACCTGGCCTTTTACCGGCTTCTGCGGGTTGCGGGTCATCTTCCTGGCCATTTCTTCATCGAACAATTCCGCCAGCTTTTCCGTCATGGCGCCGCCCAGTTGTTCGACATCGACGATGGTCACCGCACGCTTGTAATAGCGCGTCACGTCATGGCCGATGCCGATCGCCAGTAATTCGACGGCCGAGCGTTTCTCGATCCACTCGATCACCTCGCGCAGATGCCGTTCCAGATAATTTCCCTGATTGACCGACAGGGTGGAATCGTCCACCGGCGCGCCATCGGAAATCACCATAAGAATGCGCCGCTGTTCACGCCGCGCCATCAGCCGGTCATGCGCCCAGGCCAACGCCTCGCCGTCGATATTCTCCTTCAGCAGACCCTCGCGCATCATCAGACCCAGGTTTTTGCGGGATCTCCGCCAGGGGGCGTCAGCGCTTTTGTAGATGATATGCCGCAAATCATTGAGCCGTCCGGGATTGACCGGCTTGCCGTCGGCCAGCCATTTTTCCCGCGCCTGCCCTCCCTTCCAGGCCCGGGTGGTGAAACCCAATATTTCCACCTTCACCGAGCAGCGCTCCAGGGTGCGCGCCAGAATATCCGCGCACATGGCCGCGACCATGATCGGGCGGCCGCGCATCGAGCCGGAATT
>DMKG01000013.1:0-4339 GCA_003454415.1 Alphaproteobacteria bacterium | reverse complement strand
CGCATCGAGCCGGAATTGTCGAGGAGCAGGGTGACAATGGTGTCACGGAATTCCATATCCTGTTCCTGCTTGAAGGAAAGCGCATGAAACGGATCTAGAATGACGCGCGGAAGGCGCGCCGCATCCAGAAGACCTTCTTCCAGATCGAATTCCCATGAACGCTCCTGCTGCGCCATCAGCTTGCGCTGCAGACGATTGGCGAGTCGGCCCACCACGCTCTGATATTGCTGCAACTGCTGATCGAGATAGGCGCGCAACCGCGTCATTTCCTCAGCGTCACACAATTCTTCGGCCGGGATTATTTCGTCAAACAGTTCCGTGTAGACCCGGTAGCCGGGAAAGCGCCTGTCGCCAGAAATTTCAGGCCGCCAGGGTTGCTTACTGTCAGGATTGTCTTCCGCTTCGGCGCCCTCCACCTCCTCATCCGTCTCCATCATCACGGTCTGGCCTTCGCCTTCTTCGCCCTCCCCTTCGACAAATTCCACTTCTTCCGCGGCGCCGCCTTCGGAGGAGGCCCCATCGTCCTCGTCCTGGCTTTTGTTCTGATTGTTGGATTCCCCCTCTTCGTCGTCCGAATTTTCGGTCTCAGGGCTTTCCTCCCCCAATTCCTCGCCCAGATCGAGATCGGTGATGATCTTTCGGGTCATCCGCGCGAAACGGGCCTGGTCGCCGATCAGCGCGTCAAGCTGCGCCATGTCCTCGCCCGCCTTTTCCTCGATGAAGGGACGCCATACATCAACGATGCTGGCGGCGGATGGGGGCGGTTTGGCGCCTGTCAGCTTCTCCCGCACCATGAGCGCCACCGCCTCGGCCAGCGGCGCCTCGGCCCTGTCGCTGACATCGCGGAAGCCCATTTCCGCATAGCGCTGTTCCAGCGCCGCCTGAATGTTGCTGGCGACGCCACGCATCGCCCTGGCGCCGATGGAATCCACACGCGCCTGTTCCGCCGCTTCGTAAATGTCCCGCGCGGCCTGCCCGGCTGGCGACAGATGTTTATGCGTGGATTCATTATGATGGCGCAGCCGCAGGGAGGCGCTGTCCGCGATGCCGCGGATACGCGCCACCTCCGTCTGCCGCAATTCGCGCGAGGGCAGGGGAAGACGCACGGTTTGTCCCCGGACGCCGGGGGTTTCCCCGCCAAAACTGACTTCCAGTTCTGGATTTTCCGCGATGGTGCGCACCGCAAGGGTCACCGCGCGCTTGAACGGTTCCGCTGGATTTTCCTTGAGCGTATCCGCCATCGCCCTGGCGTCTAACCCATGACGATATTGGCCGCGGATTCCGGCAACTCTTCCCCGAAACAGCGCTGATAGAATTCGGCGACGCTCGCCCTTTCCAGTTCATCGCATTTGTTGAGAAAGGTCAGCCTGAAGGCGAAACCAATGTCATTGAAAATTCGCGCATTTTCCGCCCAGGTCAGTACGGTGCGCGGGCTCATGACAGTGGACAGATCGCCATTCATGAACGCCGCGCGCGTCAGATCGGCAACCCTGACCATGTCGGAAAGGTTCTTGCGTCCTTCTTTGCTGTTATAGGATGGCGACTTCGACAGAATGATTTCCACTTCCATGTCATGGGGCAGGTAATTCAGCGTGGTGACAATGTTCCAGCGGTCCATCTGCCCCTGATTGATCTGCTGCGTCCCGTGATAAAGGCCCGAAGTATCCCCCAGCCCGATCGTGTTGGTGGTGGAGAAGAGGCGGAAAAAAGGATGTGGGCGGATCACCTTGCTCTGATCCAGCAGGGTCAGTTTGCCATCCACTTCCAGCACCCGCTGGATCACGAACATGACATCGGGGCGTCCTGCGTCATATTCGTCGAACACCAGCGCCACCGGCCGCTGTAACGACCAGGGCAGAATGCCCTCGCGGAACTCGGTCACCTGTTTGCCGTCCCGCAACACGATGGCGTCTTTTCCGATCAGATCGATGCGGCTGATATGGCTGTCCAGATTCACACGGATGCAGGGCCAGTTCAGACGCGCCGCCACCTGTTCGATATGGGTCGATTTACCCGTGCCGTGATAGCCCTGCACCATCACCCTGCGGTTGAAGGCGAAGCCAGCCAGAATCGCCAGCGTCGTCTCGCGGTCGAACACATAGGCATTGTCCTTGTCCGGCACATATTCATTGCCCTGGGAAAAGGCCGGGACCTGCATATTGCTGTCAATTTCAAAAACATCCCTTACGGAAACGGTCGTGTCCGGGGCTTCGAGCTGTTTTTTGGCGGATACTTCCATAACCGTCATGATTTTTTTCCGTCAGTTTCAGGGATGATCCATTGCAAATGCACAGAGGTTATAAACCTGTCTATTTGATACCACAGGCTTTCAACCGATTGTAGGCCTGTATGACCTGCTTGAGCTGGTCTTCGGTGGCCCTGTCGCCGCCATTTGTATCGGGATGGTAACGCTTCACCAATTCCTTGTAACGAAGTTTTATCTCTTTTAGTGTCGCCGTCTCTTCCAGATCAAGGCAAATAAAAGCGTCGCGCACAAGAGGCGGCCACTGGCGGACCGCAGGACGCGGCTTTTCCCGCATGCCTTCGCGATCCCCGAACAGGTTGAAAGGATCACCCCCACGCCCACCAGCGGCATGGGAGGGCCTGCCCAGCGGGTTGATATGGGGATTGCCCATGCGGGATGACCAGGTTGGCCGATGGCCGGTGATATTACCTTCTATATACTGCTGAATTTCAGAATCGTTCATTCCAGAAAAAAAATTCCAGCTGCGGTTGTATTCCCGCGCATGCTCGGCGCAAAACCAATAATATTCGCGCAGACGGTCCGGCGATTTCGGCGCGGGATGGGGTGCGGGATCGCGGCAATGCTCCCATGCGCAGATGCGCGTCGCCGGCCCTGTGTGTTCCTGCCTGCGGCGGGCCGCCCTGATCCGGTCTATATCCCGCGTGAACTTAACCATGGCGTCATTCTCAGGTCATCCCTTTATTCTCTCTATGGCGCGGACGCCAACTCGTCTACAAAGTCTGTTATTGTAACTGAACTTGATGAGCGGACGAAACCAAAGATGCGCGTCGCCGACATAATACGCAAAAGGCTTGAACAGGAATTTAAACCCTTACGTCTTGAAATTACCGATGAATCCCATCGTCATGCGGGACATGTCGGGGCCAGGGATTCTGGCGAGACGCATTTTGACGTGTGCATCATATCGGAAGCCTTTGCCGGAAAAAATAAGGTCGCGCGGCACCGTATGGTCTATGCCGCTCTGCATGACCTGATGGATGCGCCGGTGCATGCGCTGGCGCTCACCACCCGAACGCCTGGGGAAACGTCAGGGCAATAGCCACGCCAGCAGAACCGGCAGGACAAACATCGACATCAGCGTCGATTGCATGACGACGCCCGCGACTGTTTCCGGATCCGTTTCGTAACGCAGAGCGAATACATAATTGATCACCGCCGCAGGCATTGCGGCCTGCAACAGCAAGACGCCGCGCACCGTGTCGGAGAGGCCCAGCAGACTGGCTACTCCCCAGCCCGTCGCCAATCCCATGGAAATGCGCAATACGGCCAGCCCTCCGCTTCTTCTGGCGGTTCCCCAGCCGATGCGCGAAAGGCTGACCCCGAGCAGCAGCAGCATGAGAGGGAGAGTAATTCCGCCAACGAGTTGGGTTGTGTTGGCGATCCATTCCGGTACGGGGAAGCCGCCGATGCGAAACCAGAGCGCAACGGGAATTACATAAATGATCGGGGTGCGCAGCATTTCGGCCGGCGAAAGCTTTCCGCTGTTGATCCAGACGCCCAGCGTGGGCTGCGCCACCGCATTGACCAGAAAAAAACCTGTGCCCAGCGCCAGCCCTGCGTCTCCGAACGCGAACAGACAGATAGGCAGGCCCATATTGCCGCCATTGGAGAAACTTATAGATGGAAGATAGTGGCTGAGAGGCAGTTTGAAACTGCGCAGGATAACCCCGCCCACGGCGAGATAAATGCAGATCGACAGAATCGCCGCCAGGACGATCTGGCCAAACGCCGACAGTTCGATCTGCAGCGTGCTCAGGGTTGAAAACACCATGCAGGGCATGCCGATATTGATCACCAGGCGGCTGACCATTTCAGAGTCAAAATTATAGCCCGCCCTGGACCAGCCATAGCCGAGGCCAGCAGTGGCGAATACCGGCGCCACAATCCCGAACAGTTCTCCGATCAAGAAGGTTTTGCCGGGATTCTGGGGGTGAACCCCGGAGGCGGCGTGATCCGGATCGAGGTGATGGCGTTGCGCTGACGCTTCAGAATCTGAAACTTGAAATTATAGAAAGTGAACACCTGGCCGGTTTCCGGTATCGCCTGCGCCTCATGAATGACCAGGCCTGCGCT
>DMKG01000227.1 GCA_003454415.1 Alphaproteobacteria bacterium | reverse complement strand
AGAAACAGATGGTGTAAGATTGCATATGCGGCTTCATGGAAGCATTACAGAAACTTCTCGAGGACGCCGGCAAGGAAGATAACCGCCCTGCCCTGATCGATATTACGGCCGGCGGTGTGGAGCGGTGGACGTATTGCGAATTGTCGCAAGCCGTTGAGGAAGTTGCCTCCGGTCTGATTGGCGAGGGGCAGAAAAGAGGCGAGCGGATCGCGCTGATCGGCGAAAACAGCGCGGCCTGGATTATCGCCTGCCTTGCTGTCTGGCGCGCAGGGGGAGTCTGTGTCCCCATAGATACACAGTTCAGCGATGAGCAGTTACGCCATGCGCTTGAGCTTAGTAAACCGGAACGCGCGTTTATTTCCAAGGCGATTGCGGAACGCATCGAATCCCTGAATGTAGCGCGCGCTCCACAATGCATCCTGCTGGACAAAGACGAGCAGGACGACCGGCATTGGAGCCGTCTTCGGCGCGGGGAAAAAAGCGATTTTCCGGAAGTCTCCGCCGAGGATACCGCCGTCATCTTCTTTACTTCCGGAACCACTGGCGCGCCCAAGGGTGTGCCGCTGACCCACGCCAATCTGCTGCACCAGCTGGAGGCGCTACGCCGGCTGAACCTAGTGAAGAAAAAAGACCGTCTTCTGCTGCCCCTTCCGCTGCATCACGTCTACCCGTTCACTATCGGCATGCTGGCGCCGCTTGTCTTTGGGGTGCCGATCGTTTTCCCCGGAAGTCTCACGGCTAAGCAGATCACACAGGCGCTGAAAGCACAGCAGATCACCCTCATCATCGGTCTGCCGCGCCTGTATCGGGCGCTGCTTGAAGGCATTGACGGCAGGATTCGGTCGCTTCCATGGTCCGCGAGGCTGGGCGTGAACGCCATGATCAAGATGTGCACGGTCCTGCGTAGGAAAACCGGGCTGCGGCTGGGACGTATCCTGCTGTTTCCCCTGCATCGGCAATTCGCCCCGGAACTCAAAATGCTGATTTCCGGCGGTGCGGCATTAGACCAGGATGTGGCGGCTCGGCTGGAAGGATTGGGCTGGAAAATCGGCTCCGGCTACGGCCTTACCGAAACCTCTCCGCTCTTGACACTCAATCCGCCCGGCAAGGGTCACTGGAATAGCGCCGGCAAGCCGGTGAAGGACGTTGAAATCCGCATCGCAGAGCCGAAGGAGAAAGAGGATGTGGAATTCGGCGAAGTCCTGGTGAAGGGGCCTAATGTATTCAAAGGCTATCTCGACAACCCGGAAAAAACCGAAGAGGCGTTCACCGAGGACGGTTGGTTCAGGACCGGCGACCTGGGTAAACTCGATGAAAACGGCTACCTCCGCCTGGCCGGCCGCCTTTCCACGCTGATCGTCACCGAATCGGGTGAGAACATTCAGCCCGATCAGGTGGAGGAAGCTTACGCGCTGCATCCGATGATCCGGGAGATCGGCGTCCTGGAACGGGATAACAAACTCGTCGCCGTCGTCGCGCCAGAGATAAACGAAACCACGGAAGACATTCAGGCCGATATTTCCGACGCGCTGAAGGAGCAGGCGCGCAAGCTTCCTTCTTATCAGCATTTATCGGGTTTCCAGATCGCTGGCGGAGAGCTGCCGCGCACACGGCTGGGCAAGATCCGCCGTGAAAAGCTGAAGGAGCTTTACGAACAGCTGCAACAGGGGGAAGAAAGCCAAGCGGAATCCGGGCCCATCCCCGAAGTGGAAATGGCGGAGGAGGACCGGCAATTGATGGCGGATGACGCCGCTCGCGCGGTCTGGGACATGATGGGGGAACGCTACCCGAAAAGGCGGCTTACACCCGATACCGGGCTGGCGCTGAACCTGGGAGTCGATTCGCTGGAATGGCTTAACCTGACGCTGGAAATCGAAGACCGCAGCGGCGTATCGCTGAATGAAAAGCAGATTGCCAAAATCGAAACTATCCGCGACCTGCTGAAAGCGGTGACGGAATCCAGCCCGAGCCCGAGGCAGGCAGAAAGAGGCGACCCGTTGGAGGAACCGGAGTCGATCCTTAGCGAAGAACAGCTTCGCTGGCTTAAGCCCTCCGGTTCGTGCAGGCGGGCGCTGGCGCGGTTGGGCTACAGTTTGAACCGGCTGTTTTTTAAATGGTATTTCCGCCTGAAAATCGAAGGCGAGAATCCCATCAAACCAGATAAGCCCTGCTTAATCACGCCCAATCACCGCAGCTATCTTGATCCTATGGCGCTCGCTGCCGCTCTCGACCCCCAGACGCTGCTGCATCTGCGCTGGGCGGGATGGGCGAAGATCATGCTGGATAATCCATTTATGCGGTTTATCGCGCGCTGCGCGCGGGTGCTGCCGGTCGAGCCGCGCGGCGGAGCGGCGTCGAGCCTCGCTTTCGGCGCGCTGGCGTTGAAACAGGGAGAACCGCTTATCTGGTTTCCTGAGGGCAGGCGCTCGCGCACCGGAAAATTGCAGCGCTTCCAGCCGGGTGTCGGCATGTTGGCGGAGCATTTCGATGTTCCCATCATACCAGTGTATATAGAGGGCACTTATGAAGCGTTGCCGCCGGGCGAGCGTAACATCCGCCGCCATCCAGTCAGCATCCGTTTCGGCAAGCCTTTGGAGGCGGCGAAGCTCGAACAGGAAGGGGACGGCGACAGGCCCTATGAGCGCATCATCAATGCATTGCACCGGCGGATGAAGGAGAATCTTGACCCGGAGAAAGACCGTGAATGAGGCCGGGGCAGAGACCGCGATCGGATCAAATCTCTCGCTAAGGTTCTTCTGATCGGAAGCAGGTCATCCCGAAAACTCGGCGCGGCTATGCGCCATGGCCAGCATTATACTGGGCCTGCCGCTGAGGGGATGCAAAGCAACATTGGCGCGGATACCGAATACGCTTTCCAGCGCATCCTGGCGCAACACCTCCTCTGGAAGTCCTGTGGCGGCAATACGGCCATTCTGCATCAGAATGACGCGGTCGGCATAGAGCGCAGCGAGATTCAGGTCATGCATGATGCAGAGGACGCCCATGCCGTCTTCCGCCAGCTCGCGCGCGAGATCGAGCGTCCGCTGCTGATGTTTCAGATCAAGCGCCGAGGTCGGCTCGTCGAGGAGCAGAAACGCGCCGGGAGTTTCCCATATCTGCGCAAGCACCCGCGCTAACTGAACGCGCTGTTGCTCGCCACCCGAAAGCGTCGGGAACAGCCTGTGCCGCAGGTGCCAAACCTCCGTTTTCCGCAAGGCTTCCTCGGCGATGGCCTGATTGCGCGCATCAGGCAGATCGTCATGCGGATATCTTCCAAGGCGCGCCACCCCCAGCACGGTGAATGGGAACTGCACCGCATGGTGCTGCGACAGCACAGCGCGGCGCCTGGCCAGTTCCCTGATGGGGTAATCCTCTATCGGTCTGGCGTTGATCTGAACGCTGCCGCATTGGGGTTTCAGTGTTCCGGCAAGGCATTTAAGCAGCGTGGATTTTCCGGCGCCGTTAGGCGCCAAAACAGTGACCAACTCGCCAGGACGCAGAGAAAACGACACGCCATCCAGGATGGTCTGGTCACGAAAGACAACGCAAAGCTTCGCTGCTTCGATCATGTAATACCCTCCCTCTGTAGACGCAACAGAAGCCAAAGGAAGAAAGGCCCCCCGATCAGCGACGTTAAAATACCCACGGGGATCTCCGCGGGCGCGGCGAGCGTGCGCGCGGCGGTATCCGCAGCAATCATCAGGCCGGCGCCCAGAAGAGCGGAAGCCGGCATCAGCAGCCGGTGATCGGGACTTATTGTCAGGCGCACCAGGTGAGGCACGACCAGGCCTATGAATACAATCACTCCGCTTACCGCCACCGACCCGCCGACAACCAGCGCGGAAAAGCCGACAAGGCGACGTTTCAGACGATCGCTGTCCACGCCCAGGCAGCATGCTTCGCTGTCGCCTAGCAGCAGGACATTCAAGCCGGCTGCCTCTTTCATCATCAGACCCAGGCATGGCAGCACAATGGTAGCGGCGACAATCACGGCAGGCCATAACGCGCCGCCAAAACTTCCCATGCGCCAGAAAGTAAGCGTGCGCAACTGCTGATCCGTACTCAGATAAGAAAGGAAGCCGGTGGCGCCTTCCGCAATGGCGGTGAGCGCTATACCGGCAAGCAACATGATGGCGACCGACAGGTTGCCGGAAAAGCCTGCGCAGAGAAAGATCACCCAGCATGCCGCAATCCCCCCAATGAATGCGGCAACCGAGAGAGCGTAAATGCCGATATAGCCGCTGATAGGTCCAGCCAGAACGATAACCGCGGCAGCCGCCAACGCGGCGCCGCTCGAAATACCGATCAGACTCGGATCAGCGAGCGGATTACGGAATATTCCCTGCAGGGTGCATCCCGCGACCGCCAGTCCTGCGCCGACAATGCCAGCCAGTAAAACGCGTGGCAGGCGAATATCAAGCAGGATGGCCCGCTCCTGATCGGAAAGCGAAAACGAGAGCACCTCCGAAACAGGTATCTTCACCGCGCCCATGGAAACGGCAAGAATGAAAATTGAAACCAGCAGAAAGGCAAGGGCCGGAAGCGCCACCGGCAGGGGGATAACCCGAAGGGAAAAACTCTCGGTGGTTTCTGCAGCCGCGGTCATTTCTTTTCCATCCGATGCGCATGCAACTCACGTGCTGCTTCGATTGTGCGCGGCCCGAAGCCAAGCAGAAGCAGCGTATCCATTGCGATGACGCGACCTGATTTTCCAGCGGGCGTCAGCGCCAATCCCGGCAATTTCAGCACGGAGTCTTTTCCGCCTATCTCGTCCAGCGTTTGCGTCGTCACCAGAATGATGTCAGGCGCCAGCGCCGGGGCCGCTTCCGGCGTCAGGGGTTTATAGCCTTCGTACGCAGTGACCGCGTTGGAGGCTCCCGCCAATTTAAGAATGGCGTCAGCCGCAGTATGCGTTCCCGCCACCATCGCTGAACCAGCGCCATGCTGCATGATAAACAATACACGCGCCGGCGCAGGATGCGCTTTCAGTTCCTGATCAAGCGCCGCCTGCTGCTCGTCCAGTCTTTTCATCAGCGCCTTGCCTTTTGTCACTTCCCCCAGCGCGCGGGCAATAGCCGCAATTTTCTGCTTCACACTTGCGATGCTGTGGTCTTCCTGCAGGACCAGCAAAGGTATGTTCGCCTGCTTCAACTGCTCGATAACTGTCGGAGGGCCCGCATCGACGCCCAAGATCACCAGATCCGGCTCCAGCGACAATATACCTTCCGCAGATAGTGCGCGCTGATAGCCAACCTGTGGAAGTAATTTAGCCGTTTCCGGCCAATAACTCGTGCTATCGACACCCACGATGCGGCTTTCCGCGCCGAGCGCATAGATGATTTCCGTCTGCGCGCCGCCGATGGAAACGATGCGCTTCGCCGCGCCCGCAAAGGAGACGTCGGGAAGCACAAGCAGCAGGAATGCCAGAAGGCGTTTCACTGGCGCACCCCCTGGGGGGTGAGCCCCTCCACGATACCGCGCCATTCCACCAACTCCGGCACGCCAGGCTTGCGCATGCCGAACAGCGTCAGGATGACTTCCCCATTTCTGTCAAACAGCTCCAATGCGGTCACCACGCCATCATCTGTGGGTTTTTTCGTCACCCAGGACGAGGCGATCATATCCACGCGCACATGCAGATTAAACCGCTGATCGAGCACGTTAAACCAGGGCCCATGCTGCGCCAGCTCTTTTACGGGACCGCTATGGATCTGGATGCAGCCCCTGTTGCCGACGAATACCATGATCGGACATTCGCGATCGCGCGCCGCCTCAAGAGCGTGCTGCAGGCTGTTACCACGCACCTCATAAGCAAACTTATGTCCGATCTTGCGGAACGCCTGTTCGCGCCCAATCCTGAATTTGCGCAGCATGGGATAAAAATCATGCGTGTCTCTCAGTCTTTCCCATGCCTGACGAAAGCCCGGCCAATTCACTTCATGATCGGGAAGGTCAAAATTTTCCGCCGTATAGGCTTCCGTTTCGATATGGCCCGGCTGACCCGGCGCTTTAAAGTTTGCGACCAGATCATCATAGGCTTTCCCGTTCGATTTCGGCGTAAGATATATTTTATGCACCGCCATTCCGGACTTATCGAAAAACTGGAGACTTTTGCGGGAATGCTTGTGGCTTTCCTCCTTAACCGCGAAGCAGAATTTCCAATGATCCATGAACAGGCGCAGATCTATATCGGGGTTAATAGCCAGCCCCATGGTCATATTTCCGTGACTTGAAAAACTGACATTGTCATACACGCCATTGCGTTCATGCACAGCAGAGTTGTTACGCGTCAGCGCCATGACTTCACCCAGGGGCAGAATGGCGGAAAGTATCGCCTGCGGAGTATCCTGCAAACGGATCACCCCATTGCCGATGCGCGACGCCAGCAGTTCGCCCTCCGAAACACCCAATTCTTCTGCAGCGTCCCGTGGGCGGATATCGGGCTTTTGCGCCTTCAACAACTGATGGCGTCTCCTCAGTTCATCGCCAGGCTTATGGGCTAGCTCAATAGTTGTATGATTCATAAAACCTCCATTTAGTTGATTAAAAATTGTACCGGCACCTGCACCCAGCTCAGGACGATCTTCCCATCACGGCGCATTGGCGCGAACTCCCATTTACGGACGGCTACGAGGGCTGCCTCATCGAGCAGGTTAAACCCGGATGATTTCACGATTTTCACTTCCCTGGTTTTGCCGCCCGTATCGACAAGCGCCTGCAGGATGACCTTTCCCTGCTGCCCCCTCTCGCGCGCCCGCTTCGGATATTCTGGCGGGAATTGATGGCGGTACTGCGCATTTGTCACCACGGGGATAACCATCGGTTTATCCCTGCCAGTTTCTCCCGTTCCGGTGAACGAGGTAACGGAAGAGGAGTTTTTCGCGCCTTGGACCTCCATCGCAATCTGCTGTTTCTTTCCTTCCCCTCTCCTTGCCGTTTTGCGAGCGATCACATCATCCGATTGGGCGGTTTGCCTTACGGGGCTGGTTTTGGATTTCTGCTTTGTTTCCTCGGGCTTTGACCGTGGGACCGGCGGCGCTTTGACGGGCGCCGGCGCGGCGCCCGGTAGCGGTATATTTTCGGGCGCAGCCTCGCTTATCAGGCTTATTTCAAGGATCCGAGGAGGCTCCGGCGGCTTCATGCTGGAGACATATGTGGCTGAGCCAAAAACAAGCGCGTGAAACAGCGCCGATGCGATTAGCGGCCTGTATTCCCTGCCGGGAGGCGGAAGCGTAACACGCCAATCCAAAAGACCCGGCCGGATAAGATCCTGAGCGCCATTATCATTCGTGCCCAGCGGCTCAAATCCGGCCGGTTCAGTCTGCGGGGGGAGGTTAAATTTTATTAAATCTGCTACCATAGGTACCGAAGCTGCACTTTGTAATTGCGTCCCGGCTCCGGAGCGTTAGCGAATACCCGCTCGTAACGCCTGTCGAACAGATTATCGATTCCGATATTTAGCGCCAGACTGGTGAGCCGCGCGGGTTGATATTCATAGTAGATATCGTGCGTGGCATAACCGTCCCGCCGCGCCTGCGGGTCGTTCACCCGATCCAGCTTGTCCGCGAATCTGGCGCGCCACCCGGCGATACTGTCCCACTCCGGCAGTTTCAGGCCCAGGTTGGCGCTGACGGTGGACGGTGTGATATTGGTGAGATAGACCCCGGTGTCATCGTTCTTACCGGTCACATAGGCGTATGCGACGCCGGCGAGAAAGCGGCTATTTTCGTAGCCGCCCTCGGCTTCGTACCCATGAAGGCTTGCATTCGGAACGTTGACCGAAG
Organism: Alphaproteobacteria bacterium; assembly: GCA_003454415.1. Classification (GTDB taxonomy): domain Bacteria; phylum Pseudomonadota; class Alphaproteobacteria; order UBA11222; family UBA11222; genus UBA11222. The sequence goes on along the minus strand of DMKG01000227.1, from coordinate 7,402 downwards.
TGGTCGTGCCACAGCATGGCGTAAAGGTGAATTTAACCTCCGTATCAATGAAATCCTTGCTGGATGTCTCGAATCGTGAAGCCTTGAATTTGAGGCCATCGCCTTTTTCGGCCACATCATGAAAATCGAAGCCGAAACCGAACTCATAGGTATTGTTGGTCTCCGGTTTAAGGTTTGGATTGGGCACGAAAACGTTATTGCCGAGCCGGGGGATAGAGAAGTGAACGCCGGTGGTATAGATTTCCGTCATGCTTGGCGCGCGGAAGCCATGCGCATAATTCCCGAAAGCCATCAGCCATGGAACTGGCTTGTAGCTCAGACCGATTTTCGGCGAAATCTCGCTGTCCTTGTTGGAAAGCACTGCGCTGTCGGAGGCGTACCGGTCATAGCGTATACCGGGAATAAACAGGACTTCTCCCGGCAACGCCAATCTCTTCAGCCTCAACTCGTCCTGCAGATAGGCGCCAAAATAATCTGCGCTGGCGTCAGGAATACCTCCCACTGACCCGTTACGGCTATCGGAACCATCCTGACTTTCATGATAATATTCAATACCATAAGAAAAGGTGTGCGCGGCGCCGGAACCTTTATTCACAAAACTCTGGTTGTCGGCATTGAAGCCAGTCCTATCCAGTGTGCGCGCAATCTTGTCTCCTGGAAGATTTACGCCTGTTCTTTCCAGCACCTTTTCCTGATTGTCAGTATTCACCCAATAGGTCTGCAGCTTGAGATTCAGCCAGGGATTCGATGGATTGCTGTATTCATAACCCAGCTTGGTGGTGTAGGAATGAAGATCGCGCTCTACCGGCGAACTAGCCGACAGTTCGTCAGGATCGGACAAAGGCCCGCTCTGCGGATTGTTCGGCTCGTCCGAATTATTGCTGTAACCCAGGAATTCCAGACGGAACGCGCTGTGCATAGTGGCCCACCAGCCGAGCTTCACCATGCCGGAAAGCACACGGTCATCGACGTCAAGCTTGCCAGAGTCGCCGCCCAGCTCAATATCGCCGGAATCACGCCAGGTGAAGCTGCCGATGGCGTCAAAGGCGTCATTGCGTCCAAATACCGAAACCGCAACCATTTTATCCGTGTTCACAGACTGATAGCCCGTGGAGAGGCTTGCGCCAGTGGTCTGACCGGGCTTCAGGAGGTCGGCCGCATCTTTCGTTTCGAAAGCCAGAACCCCGCCCAGGCCGCCGCTGCCATAAAGCGCCGAAGACGCGCCGCGCACCACCTCGACGGATTTAAGCAGACTGGGATCGATGAAGAATTTGCCGTCATGCGCAGAATCGAAATTCTGCCGCACACCGTCGAAAAGCGTGATGATTGCATCGCCATCATATCCGCGCATGGCGGGCGTCTGCCCGTTGCGGCGCACGCTGCTTGAAAAATCGACCCAGGGATTGTTCTGGAAGAGGTCGCTGTAGTCGGTTGCCTGTGAAATGCCCGGGTCAGACGTATCGACAACCGACGCCATGCCGGGCACCTCAAACGCATCGTGGGCGCTTTTTGTCGCCACCACGATGACGGTATCAAGAGAGGTGACTTTCCTGGATTCTTTGATATCCGCCCCTACTGCCGGGAAAACCGAAAACAGCGTGGTGGTAAGCAGCGCGCCTCCGCACGCCAGCCTGCAAGCCTGTCGCATATAACCCCTTTAATCTTTGCGGCTTTGGCTTGCGGCCTGGCTGGCCCTTACTTAAAGGGCGGGCTTGGTTGGCTGGCTAACTGCCAATGTTCATTTTGTCAGAATCAGCTTGCCCTTGGCGGTGATGCGCAAGCGGTAATTCTCATCCTGATGCAATATGATCAGCTCCTTATGCCCGCCCAGTAATACCATACTCTCTACCTGCCGATCTTTGACCGCCACCTGGTAGGAAGAGGAACTGCTGACGTGCTCGGAAACCTTCATGATTGCGCAATTGCTTCTTTAATTGAGAATGCTTCTCATTTGCGATAAATAAAATAACCTTTTCTTATTGTCAATACCCTTTGCTGGATAGCTAAAACCATATTTTCAAATAGAGAATCGGCTTATCATTTTTCCGGCGCGTAATTCTGAAACTCCCTCGCCTCAATTACAGCGGGCCAGCGAAAGCCTACGACTTCCGCGCCTCTTCGATCGCGCGGCCTCCTGAGAGGTAAAAGCAGGCTGTAGATGAAAAGAACCAACGGCTGGATTGATCGCCCGGGCAGATCTTCCCGATTAAGGGTCCGGGCGCCCATAATTCCATAGGTCGAGTGACCCCATCTCCCCCGTCCTCGCTCAAGCAGGGAGTAGGAGTAGAGCTATGTATTATCTTTCCTCATGATACGATCTTCAGATTTATCGCAACCAGAGGAAGCACAAACCTTCAATCGTCCACGTTAAGGCTTTGGACACGCTCAAGATGCTGTTCAAGTGTGGGGAGGGTATTAGCGGCAAAACTTTTCAGCACACTGTCTTTTCCGCTTATGGAATAAGTGCTGAATAGATTCACCGCTTCTTTGTGCGCATCAGTCTGAATTCGAATATACTCGCGGTCGAAATCTTTATCAGAGGCTGTTTCAAGTTTATCCATTAGCTTCTGGTGCTTGCTGTCCAGTTCTTCAGCCGGTTTCAGGCCGGCGCCGGAAGAAGACAAAATTTCATTCAGCTTTTCTCCCGTCTTGGTATGGTCATCAACCATTTGTTGCGCAAAAGATTTTACTTCCTGGTTTTGCGCCTTATCCAGCGCAAGTCTGCTCGACTGAATCTCAAACTGATTGGCAATGGAAGCCTTGGTCACAAACCTCTCCCGCGTCAGATTGTCTGCGAATGCAAAATTGGCTGCCAGTGAAGCGCCAATAATGCCCAAAGCCATCATCGGGTAGCGGATATGCATGTGCTTCTCCTTTGTGAAGATGGAGGAAAAGCGCGGCGGACGCCGCGCTTTTCGCCCCGAGAATGATTAATACTCGTCGGAGTATCGGCCGCGATTGGAGCGATTTTGATCGTCATAATCACGCTCATAGCCGCCACCAAATTCGCGTCTGCCGCGCTGGTTAAAGCCGCGGTTTGCATAACTTCCCCGATTACCGATGTAAGAACGATCATGTTCATCCATCTCATAATTATCACGGTCGGAATTTTGCCCGTACCGATCTCCAGGCCGCCATAACCCGCCAGATGGGTAATCCCGGGATCGGCCGTAATTTCTGCCGTAATCTTCTTCATAACCACCATAATTCGGTGCACCGTAATCGCCGCCGGTAGATCTGCCGCCTTGGCCGCCTCCGCCTCCGCCTCCATAATAGCGGTCCCGGGATCCTCTGCCGCCGTTTTCAGACCGGTTATAGTCATCATGGTCATAACGATCGCCGCTGGCATAAGGGTTGTAATTCCCTCTATTGCGGCGCATTCCTGAACGGCCGGCTTGCCTGTAAGAATCCTCATCCTGACCGTATTCATTACGGCGGTTCATACGAGCGCCAGATTCATAATTACGACGCTCATTTGAGTAGTCTTCGTAATCGTAATCCTGGGGATATGGTCTGCTTCTGGAATAGTTGTTCATAGTTCTTTCCTCTGCTGAAAGTTATAACCTGGACAATAGGCCTGGTGGCGGTCCAGATCCTTCAATTGAAGAAAGAGAACAAAGTCTCTCTCTTACTCGTGGGCCAGACTAATAATTCCTAGAAGCCCGGCGGCCACCTCCACGCTGGCCACGATGGCCTTCCTCCCAACCACGCACCGCCGCCTCACGATGGCCTTCTGGATCTCCGTACCATCCACTGCCCTCATGGGGAGAATTTCTCCAGCCACGGCGCGAAGCTTCTGAATGCCCTTCCGGATCGCCAAACCAGCCTCCATGACGTTGGTTCCGATATCCACGTTCTGAAGACCTGTAATCCTTATACTGATCTTCTTCATCATGGCTGCTGCGGCGGCCGCTTCGCGAATAACGGTCGTTATCATCTCGCGAATAACGGTCGTCATCATCATCGCTCATGAAACGGCCCCGATCGTCACGCTCCTGCATGCGCCCATAGCTGGCTCTATTGGAACGGCGATTAGAGGAATAGCCGTCATCATAATTATCATCTGGACGCGCGTAGCGGGCTTGGCCCCGATGTCCTGATTCCCATCCCCGTTCAGCAGCCTGGCGATGCCCTTCTTCATCGCCATACCATCCCCGGCCCTCCTCTGAAGAACGGCGGCTCATCTCATGCCGGCTAGAAAGGTTGCGGGAAGAACGTCTGAAACCAGATTCATTATCATCTTCATCATCGTAACGCCCGCGCCCTGAGGATGCGGAACGGCGGTCATCATCATCTTCGTCATCGTATCGCCCGCGCCCATAGGATGCGGAACGGCGGTCATCATCTTCGTCATCACTCATAAAGCGTCCCTGATCGTCCCGTTCCCTTGACTGAGCGCTAGTTGAGCGTGCGGAAGAAGCGGACCGGCGGCGGCGGCTTCCATTATCATCATCATGATTGCCGCTGCGGCCCTTTCTTGAGCTGCTGCGCTCATTCATCTTCACATCGTCATCCTGATCCTTTTTTCTGGATGCTGTCTTCGTCATAAGATGTCCTCCAACTACCGATTTCCAAAAACCAAGATCACTTTGCGGATCGCACTCTTGCTTGAGCTTTATCCGTTAAGTCTTGGATAATTAATCTGAAGGGAAGAAAATCAATTTTCTGTGCGGAAGGAGCGGTCAATAAATAAAAACCACTCCGATACTAGGCCGTTAGTCTTTGAATTATGACACTGAAGGAGTGAGGCCCTTTCACTATCAGCCAGCAACAGCTCCAGAAACGGCTGGAGATTTAAGCCGCAAGAAGCATTAAGCGGGAAAGCCGGATAAAGTATCCATGGATCACAACTCCAGCGGAAGATTGTATAGAGGAATCTAAAGACATCTTCACGACAGCGTCTGCATCAGGTTCAGTCTGATGGGGCAAAATGCAATCACTGCCCACCGATCACGGCATATGCCATGACCCCTTCTATGAAATGCATCAACTTTTGCTGAAATTTTATTTTCCGGAATGACGCCACCCATCGGAAATCAATAATATTTCACACATATTGAAGCCAGAATTATAGGGAGAAGAAATATGACGCTTTCGACATTACTGCTAATTATTCTTATTCTGGTGCTGATTGGTGTTGTGCCTACATGGCCTTATAGCCGCAACTGGGGATACTATCCAACCGGGGGCATCGGAGTTTTGCTCCTCGTACTCATAGCCCTGATGCTATTTGGCCGCGTTTAATTCACGCCGCTTTTCCGCCTGCTGCGTTTTGGGGAAATCGAAGAAACCCCGGCCGAGGAGGACCGGAGACGCCCTGCGGCCGCCAGGCCGGACATTTGTAGGGCGGGCGCCTTATCTCATTGCAATTTTGACAACCCAGGATCATCAGCGACCAGATGAAAGCATGAAGACTGTGGAAATACACTGGAGAGTTTAGTGCGCTCGATTCTGCGGCTTTTGCAGAAAACCCTGGTAGCGTATCTGGAAGATGGCGCACAGGAAATGGCTGCCGCACTTGCTTATTACAGCCTTCTTTCCATTGGGCCCCTGTTGCTGATTGCGGTTGTGATCGCCTCTGTGATTTTTGAAAAGGATGCGGCCCAAGGTCTGATTATTGCTAATCTCCAGCAATTGATCGGGCGCCCTGGCTCAGAAGCCATTCAGCAGATCATGCTGCGATCTTATGAATCCTCCTCGAATATTCTTGCAGCCGCAGCCGGAATATTCATGCTCTTCCTTGGCGCTTCGGCTGTATTCGGACAGCTTCAGCATGCGCTTAATGTATTATGGAAAGCGCCCGCGGCAACCGGACAGCCCGTAATACATATAATTAAAAACCGCCTGCTGTCCTTCGCTATGGTGGTGGGAATAGGCTTCCTATTGATGCTTTCGCTTGTCATGAGCGCGGCATTGACGGCGATTGGCGGCTATTTCCCCGATACGGCTTCCCTGTACACACCGTTGTTAGAATTGCTGAATTCAGCTGGGGGGTTTACGGTAACCACCGTGTTGTTTGCAATGATGTTCAAAATTTTACCCGATGTCCACATACGCTGGCGGGATGTATGGGGCGGCGCAGCATTGTCTTCCGCACTTTTTACAGCCGGAAAAGTTCTGATTGGATATTATCTGGGTAGCAGCGCCATTTCTTCGGCATATGGCGCTGCAGGCTCGATAGTGGTGCTGGCGCTATGGGTTCACTATTCCGCACTCATCTTCTTTTTCGGGGCTAAATTGACCTATGTATATGCGCACCACAAAAATCCGGCCGAAAACATTCCGTAACTCACTTGACCAGCATTCGCAGCTTATTCGTCAAGTCTTCTTCGTTTACAGGTTTGGGAATATAGTCATCCATACCTGCCGCCAGGCAGCGTTCACGATCTCCTGACATGGCGTGCGCTGTCATACCGATGATGGGTACGCGTGGCTTGCTATGGGATTTTTCGTGACCACGGATGATCTGCGAGGCCTCAAAACCATTGATGCCGGGTATCTGGCCATCCATGAGAATGGCGATGTATTCCCCCTCGTTGGCTTTTTCCACCGCCTCAATCCCGTTGCGCGCAACATCGCATTCATAACCAGAATTTTCAAGACAGGTGGCGGCCACCAGCATATCGGGTTCATAATCTTCCACTATTAGCACCCGCGGCCTTGACTTCGCCACAGGGCTGGCTTGAGCCAAAAGATTATCCGATTCCGCCGCGGCCTGAGCCGAGATTTTAAGATAGAAACACACCGTAAAAGTGGAGCCTTTACCTAACTCACTCTCTACAGATATTTCACCGCCCATGGCCTCAGTCAGCATCTTAGTGATAGCAAGCCCCAGTCCGGTGCCGCCGTATCTGCGTGAAATGCTGTTATCAGCCTGCACAAACTTCTGAAATACGGTCCCGACCTTTTCCGGAGGTATGCCTATGCCTGTATCCCGCACCTCGATACAGATCTTCTCTAACCCTTTTTCAGCCGCCGGTTCACGTAGAACGGAGATGTCTATGCCGCCCCTGTCGGTAAATTTGATGGCGTTGCTGCAAAGATTCATGAGGATCTGACGGATCCTGCTTGGATCACCGGTATAGGTTCGGTTCTTGACGCCATCGCTTTCCAGTGAGAATTTTAAACCCTTTTCCAGCGCCTTGACCGACATCATGCTGATCACTTCCTGAATAAGCTGGCTCATGCTGAAAGGGATCATTTCAAAATCCAGTTTCCGGCTTTCAATTTTTGAGATGTCCAGAAGATCGTTAATGAGCGCGAGCAATGTATCGCAGCTGATCTGCAATGTATTCACGATTTCACGTTGTTTATCAGTTAACGGATTACTTCCTGATAATATGCGTGATAACCCGATGATAGCATTCATTGGTGTACGAATTTCATGACTCATATTGGCCAG
>DMKG01000105.1 GCA_003454415.1 Alphaproteobacteria bacterium | reverse complement strand
TTTGACCGCGAGGTGTTGCGCCAGATGCTGGTGGGGCGAATGTTCGACCATGAAGCGGACAATCTGGAGCTTACCGCCGCCGATGACACCATTGTGCGGCTGATCCGTGAAAATCCTGAATTCAAGGACGCTTTCGGTGATTTTGACCGCAACATGTTTATGGCGGCTCTGCGCAATAACGGCTTCACCGAAAAAGAATTTCTCAGCCGCGCCCGTCAGGAGTCCACCCGGCGCCAGTTGATCGCCGTCATTACCGCCGGAATCAAACCCCCAGAAAAACTCTCTGGCGCGCTTTACGCCATTCGCGGCGAAACCCGGAGCGCTGAGGTGCTGCATATCCCCCAATCCGCGGCAGGGAATCCCGGCCAAGCCACCGATTCGGATCTGGAAGCCTTTTACAAGGCCAATGAACCGCTCTTCACCGCCCCGGAGCGGCGCTCCATCAGTTTCATCACCCTGCGGCCAGAAGAACTTGCTGCGGAAATCAAACCGGAAGAAACGGAACTGCGCGAATATTATGAGACCCATCTAGCTGAATTCACCGTCACCGGCATGCGCAATCTGCTGCAATTTGTTCTGCCTGACGAGGCGGCGGCGAAAGCAGCGGCGGAGAAAATAAGCAAAGGCGCGGATTTCGCTACCGTGGGACAGGCGGCTTCCGGTCTCAATGAAAAAGAAATGGAAATGATCGAGGTCACCGAGGAAAAACTTCCCAGAGAAATCAGCGACGCCGTTTTCGCCCTGAAAGAAGGAGAGATCAGCGAACCTTTGAAAAGCCCCTTTGGCTGGCATGTGGTTAAGGTGACCGCCGCGCGTCAGAAGCGCATCGCGCCCTTTGAGGAAGTGCGCGGTAAAATCGCCGGGGAAATTGCGCTGGACCGCGCAACTGACCTGCTCGTGGAGCGGTCCAATCAGCTAGAAGACGCGCGCGCAGGCGGCGCCACGCTCGAGGAAGCCGCCAGGGAGTTGAATCTGAAACTGAAGCGCAGCGCGGACATGGATCGCGCGGGAATCGGCCCCGACGGAAAAACGTCACCGGAAATTTCCGCCGATCCCCAATTCATGGAGGATGTATTCGCCACTGATGAAGGATCGGAAAGCGATCTGCGGGAAGACCGGGAGGGGGGCTATTACGTCCTGCGGGTGGATAAAATCCCCCCCGCCGCGCTGCGTCCCATGCAGGAAGTGCGTGAGGATGTTCTTGCGGGCTGGCGCGCCCAGCAGATTGGGGAGTCGATGGAAAAGCTTTCAGGCGAATTGCTGAATGAGGCCAGGGCGGGAAAGACGCTGGAGGAAATCGGCAAAACGTTAAAGCTGAAACCCGTCAAAACTGCGCCTTTTGACCGTGATTTCTCCGATGATCAGCTCAGTAATGATCTCGTGACGAAACTGTTTGCGGCAAAGCCCGGCGAAACCGTTGCAGGGCCGGCGCCAGGAGGCGGCTTTGTGATCGCAACCGTGGGTGCTATCCAGAGCCCGGAATTAAGTGCGCAAAAGGAAGCCGCTGAACAAATGAACAAGGAATTCGCCAAGCGCATCGAGGAAGACATACTGGCGCAATATCAGACCGTGCTGGAACGCCGTTATAAAGTGGAAATAAATCCCACCCGCCTGGATAGCCTTTTTGAGGGACAATTCTGATGCAGGTGGAACCCCCGTTTGACGGCTTCGCCAGAACCTATGACTCCGGCGCGCCTCAGGTGGTGTGGACCAGGCTGACGGGGGATCTCGACACCCCTGTCTCCGTGATGCTGAGACTCGCTGAGGGCCGCCCCTACAGCTTTCTTTTCGAATCCGTCGAAGGAGGAGCAGTACGCGGACGTTATTCCTTCATTGGCATGCGGCCAGATCTGATCTGGCGCTGCCATGGCGAACGGGCTGAAATCAACACCCGCGCCCATATCGATCCGGGCGCCTTCGAATTTTGCCCGGAATCCTCCCTCGACTCTCTGCGCGCGCTGGTGCGCGGCATGCGCGTTGATCTGCCGCCAGAACTTCCCCCCATGGCGGCGGGCCTGTTCGGTTACATGGGCTATGACATGGTGCGGTTGATGGAAAAACTGCCGCCGGCCAATCCGGACCCCCTTGGCCTGCCGGACAGCATCTTCATGCGTCCCACCATCATGGCGCTCTTCGACGGTGTAAAGGACACGATCAGTCTGGTGACGCCAGTCTGGCCCGCGAAAGACAAGAGCGCCCGCGCGGCCTATGCGCAGGCCATGGAACGGCTTTCCAGCGTGATTGCGGATTTCGACAAACCGTTGCCGCACCAGGCCAATTATCAGGATATCCAGCCCCTGCCCGCGCCGCAGTCCAATACGACGCGAGAGGAATACCACGCCATGGTGGAGCGGGCGAAGGAATACATCCGCGCTGGCGACATCTTTCAGGTGGTGCCGAGCCAGCGTTTTTATATGCCATTCGAACTGCCCCCCTTTGCGCTCTACCGTGCGCTCCGGCGTATCAACCCTTCGCCCTATATGAATTTTCTGGATTTCGGCGATTTCGCCATTGTCGGATCCAGCCCGGAACTGCTTGTGCGGCTGCGCGATGACACCGTCACCATCCGCCCCATTGCAGGCTCCCGGCCGCGAGGCGCGACGCCGGAACAGGACGCGGCGCAGGCCCATGAGCTGAATACGGATGAAAAAGAACGCGCGGAACATCTGATGCTCCTCGATCTCGGCCGCAACGATGTGGGGCGCGTCTCGAAGATCGGCACCGTCAAAGTGACGGGCCAGTTCATGACCGAATATTATTCGCATATCATCCATCTCGTCTCCAATGTGGAGGGCAAGCTGGATCCGAAATATGACGCGATCTCGGCGCTTTGCGCAGGCTTTCCCGCTGGCACTGTCAGCGGCGCGCCGAAAATCCGCGCCATGGAGATCATTGACGAGCTGGAAAAGGAAAAGCGCGGCGTCTATGCGGGATGTGTGGGTTATTTCGCCGCCAACGGATCAATGGATAATTGCATCGCGCTGCGCACCGCCGTAGTGAAAAACAGAACGCTCTATATACAGGCGGGTGGAGGAGTGGTCGCCGACAGCAACCCGGAGGCCGAATATCAGGAGACCGTGACAAAGGCCAAAGCCATGGTCAAGGCGGCGGAGGAAGCCGTGCGCTTCGCCTCATCCGCCGGCAGGGGTCAGTGACGCGCCGCCGTTTGCGGGCCAGGCATGCTGCGCGTGACCGAAGTGAGCGGAACAAGGGCAAACCCGCGCGCCTCCAGGTTTTTAGCCCAGTTCCCGACCGCTTCGATAGTAGCCGGGTAGGGATGGCCGATGGCGATGGCGTAACCCCGACGGCGCGCCTTTGCTTCTGTCCTGCGTAATTGCGCCTGAATGTTTTCCGGCGCGGTGCTGTTGTCCAGAAACACGTCACGTTCCAAAGTGATGACGCCACTCGCCCGGGCTATGCGCGCGGCGACCGTTTCTGGCGTTGTCCGCGAATCCAGAAAAAGGACGCCACGGCGACGTAAATTGCCGTGCAGCCTCTCCATTGCCGCAGCATCCTGAGTCAACCTGCTGCCCATATGGTTATTCACCCCCACAAAACCGGTAAAGCGTGAGAGGCTCCACTCCAGATTCTCTGAAAACTCGTCAGGAGATTGCGTATGCCGCAATGCCCGGGGACCGGGATCCTGCCCCCCGTCAGCCTCCATCGGCAGATGCACCAGCAGTTCATGGCCCAGGGCGCGCGCCCTGGCGGCGACGCCGGCCGCATCCCGCGCATATGGCAGCACAGAGAGGGTCACAGCTGCGGGCAAACCCAGCACCCCTGCTGTTTGACCTGGATTGACGCCGACATCATCGATGACGATAGCAATCATCGGCAGGGGTCCGTTTTGCGGGGCCGCCGCATGGGCCATCCAGGCCTCGGGATTCCGCGCCGCTTCATGCAGGACGGGCGCCGCTTCCCGCCGCGCCAAAGGCGGGGCGCTGTCATGCGTATCGGCGGCGGCCTCTGCACCGGAGGGCAACGCCATCTCCTCTTCCGGTTCCACCGGAGACACTGCAAGGTCTTCCTGTGAAGCCGGACAGCGCTGCGCCCCAGTCTCCCCGCGGCAGTCAGACGCTGGACCGGCACTGCGCTCGGAACGGTTTTGCTCCATTTCGATGGCGGCTTTTACCGGCGATTGCGCGGGCGCGGACAGCTCCGCGCTCTCATGCCGCCATATCACAGCCCCCAGCAGGGCGGCCGCGACAGTAAGGGTGGGCAGCAGATAGTTCCATTTATGTCTCATCTAAGAAGACAACCTCATTCCGGATGGAAACCTTCCCGGAGGCGGCCAGACGTAACGCTTCCGGATAACAGCGGTGTTCAGCGGCGCGGATACGGTCGTGCAGTATATCCGGCGTATCACCGGGCTCGACCGGGACTTCCGCCTGCAGAAGAATGGGTCCCGCATCCATTTCAGGGCGCACGAAATGCACGGTGCATCCGGTGCGTGAAACCCCCGCCGCAAGCGCCTGTTCAACAGCGTCAATACCCTTGAAGGCCGGCAGAAGCGAGGGATGGATATTGATCAGACGATCGCGCCATTTCTGCACGAATCCTTCGCTTAACAAGCGCATGAACCCCGCCAGACAGATGAACTCAACCCCTGCTTTAATCAGCGCTGCATCAAGCGCCGCATCAAACGCTTCGCGCGAAGAATATTCTTTGTGCGGAATGATCAACGCGGGAATGCCCGCGCGCTCCGCCCGGCCCAGCCCTCCCGCATCTGCGCGGTTGGAAATAACCAGAACAATTTCGGCCGGAAAATCCTTGCTGGCGCAGGCGTCGATCAGAGCCTGAAGATTGGTGCCGGAACCCGAAATCAGCACCCCCGTTCTAAGCCGTTTGTCCGGCATTCCGCTTAACCCGCCGCCAGATGGGATCTGTAGACAACCCGTGCTTCCCCGCTACCCGCAACCAGCCTGCCAATGGGAAAGACGGTTTCGCCTTGGCCGCCAAGAAGCGCCATGACCTCTTCCGCCTGGTCCTGCGCCACGACCGCCACCATGCCGACGCCGCAATTGAAGGTTTTCAGCATTTCCGCCTCGGAAATATTTCCGCTGCGTTTCAGCCAGACGAAGAGAGGCGGCAGCGCCCAGCTTGCCAGATCAACTTCCGCGATCAGCCCTTTTGGCAAAACCCGTGGAAGATTTTCCGTCAAACCGCCGCCGGTGATATGCGCCAGCGCGGTCACCGTGATCGCGTCGTCGCGCAGCAGGGCGAGCGCCGGCTTGACGTAGATCCGCGTGGGCTCGAGCAGGGCGTCGGCGACCGTCTCGCCCTGGCCGAAGGGCAGCGCGTCGTGGACGTCGAGCTTGGCGCGCTCGAGCAGCGCGCGCCGGGCCACCCAGGTGCTCGACAAGCTGATTG
>DMKG01000148.1:894-7271 GCA_003454415.1 Alphaproteobacteria bacterium | reverse complement strand
GGGATCCTCGCCTGCTTCGGTCGCGGCTTCAGCCGCCCGGGAGCCGCGCCGGTAGCGGCCATATCTGCGGGGTTTGCGTTTGACGGACGCACTGTCCTCCGCCCGGTCGTCACTCGCCCCGGTTTGGGGTGATATTTCCTCCGGCTGTGCTTCCTGAACGATTTCCTGCGCTTCTTCACCCTCCAGCCCGGAAAGATCAGAAGACGCATTTTCAGAAAGCGGCGCCTCCTCCGCAACCGATGGCCCGTCAGGGGTGGTGTGCGCCGGTTCACCGGATTCATCCACTAGCAGGCCGGAACGGATGACCTCAGGCGATGAGGCCGCCAGAGGGATGGCGTCGCTCCGGTCAGGGGTTTCGTCACCGTCTTTTTCTGATTCCGGCTCCTGAGCCTCAGTTGCCGCTGTTTCCGATTCTCCGCTTAAGGCTTCTTCAGCAGATTCGGAAATACCGTCGGCAGGCTCCTCATCGGAATCCACCTCCTTTTCATCCTTCACCGCCGACTCGGCGTCCTCATCCCCGGCCATTTCATCGGCTTCGCGAACGCGCTTTTCCTCAGCGGCGTCGGCGGCCAGCAGCGCCTGACGGTCGGCCACAGGGATCTGATAGTAATCGGGATGGATTTCATTGAAAGCCAGGAAGCCATGGCGGTTACCGCCATAATCTACAAACGCGGCCTGTAATGAGGGCTCTATCCGGGTGATCTTGGCGAGATAAATATTACCGATCAGTTGTTTGCGGGAAGCAGATTCAAAATCAAAGTCTTCCAGTCTGTTTCCATCCACCACGACAACCCTGGTTTCCTCCGGGTGGGTGGCGTCGATTAGCATTTTTTTTGGCATTCAATCTTTCTCCAGGCCAAAGGGCGCCGGGGCGTCGCATGACATGAGCGTCACGGGCGCGGGCCACTATGGCTATTGTTCGGAAGCAATGGGCTAAATCCCCAGTGATTTTCGTATTGGGTGCATAAGTGATTGCCCGCGCCATGAGATCATCGCGGCAAATGCCCATCGCCAGCCGTATCTGGCTGGGTTGGCTCATATCTGCACTGCTTCCAGTTTGCATCAGAAACCGGGCGGTATTTTCACCGTCCGCCATAAAAATCCGGAAAGCCTTTGTCTGCTGACATCCCTGAAGTCATCTTCCCTAAGGTCATCTTCAAAGGCTTGCTCATGTCTGGTCCGAGAGCGCCAGCTCCGGTCCATCATGGCAAGGGCATCTTAATCATCCGCAGCCCCACTAACAAAGGAATTTTATCAGCCTTTGCATTATGGCGGTTTTACGCCACTCCGATCTGCCCCCTAACTCATCAGATAAAGGTGGATTCCCGGTTTTCCGCCGGGCTGATAGACTGTACATCTGAATATTAACCGGTGATTCGGAAGCTTTACTGCTCATCATGCAGCATATTCACAAGATTCTGCATCCATTCCTGTCCCTGCTCATGCCGGGTTTCTATCTGCTCGTCCTGATCTCACTGGGAACGGGAGAAGCGCGGGCTGCGTCCCGGCTGACTGGCCTGCAACTGTCCTCGCAACAGGACAAGACCCAGATCATTATCGAATTAACGGATAAATTACCGTTTTCATTGTTCAGCCTTGCGGATCCTTACCGCATCGTCATAGATCTGCCGGAACTGCAATGGGCCGCCAGCGCACGAAGCGCGGGGTCCGCCACAGGCTTGGTTTCCGGCTATCGTTTCGGGCTGTTTCAACCCGGAAATTCCCGATTTGTACTGGATTTACAACAACCCGCCAGGGTCACTCAGGCCTATTACGCCACCGCCTCCGGCAAATCGGAACGTCTGGTGCTGGAACTGATCCGCACCGGTCGCGACGGTTTTCTGGCGAGCGCCGGATTTCAGGGCCGCTCCAAGCCAAGCACCCGGTTAGATCTTGGAGGTACTGACAAGGCTGCCAAACCCGCCCCATTACCGCCGCAGATGGCCGCCGTGACGCCCATTCCAAACCCCCGCCGGGCGCTGTTGCTTCCCCCAGCCGCTCCTGGACCCCTGGACAAGCCTGAGCAAATTTCACCCCCTGTCCTCCACACCATACCAATTCCCAAAGCGTCACCCAGACGCCGCATACAAACTGTAGTGATCGACGCCGGCCATGGGGGCGTCGATCCTGGCGCCATTACCGCCAGTGGCGTTTACGAAAAGGATATCGTCCTGGACGTTGCCAGACGTCTGCAAAGACTGTTGGAACGGGAGCGGCGCTACAATGTGGTGATGACCCGTGACAGTGACGTGTTCGTGCAGTTGCGCGACAGGGTGGATAAAGCCCGAAATGTCAAAGCCGATCTGTTCGTTTCTATCCACGCGGATATGCTGGAATCACCCAATATACGCGGAGCGTCTGTCTACACGCTTTCCGAACAGGCGTCCGATGACGAAGCTGCGACGCTGGCGGCCAAAGAGAATAATGCTGACATGATTGCCGGCGTCAGCTTTGATACTGAAACTGACGAATTGGTGAAGACCATCCTGATCGATCTGGCGCAGCGGGAAACCACAAATAAATCCGTACATTTTGCGAAATTACTGCTGCCCGAACTTAACAATGCCGGAAAATTGTTGAAAAACTCTCACCGTTTTGCGGGATTTCGGGTGCTGAAAGCCCCTGACGTACCCTCTGTTCTGGTTGAATTAGGGTTATTGTCCAACAAGATAGACGTTAAGAACCTGACCTCTTCATCGGGACGCGAGCGGCTCGCGCTGGCGCTCAAAAACGCCATTGACGCCTATTTTCGCCAGAATGAAACCTGATAATTATGCCCCCTAAGGGGACGCATGTAGTGATATAAGAAATTCGTCTACCCGGCCGCCGTCTGAAAACATCCGTTTTAACGTCAGCGTGCGCAGCCTGAATTCAGGAACGTTTCCTTGAGATTTGTTGGTAAAGTTCTGCTTTATTTTACGGCCCTGCTGTTAATTCTTGGAATTGGCGGTATGGCGGCTGCGGGTTTTCTGCTCTGGCGCTATGGCGCCGGATTGCCGGATTATTCCCAGCTCGCCAATTATGAACCGCCCATCACCACACGGGCGCACGCCAGTGACGGACGTCTGATCACGGAGTTCGCCCGGCAAAAACGTCTGTTCGTGCCTTATGACGCGATTCCGGAACTGGTCATCCATGCCTTTGTCGCCGCAGAAGACCAGAATTTTTTCCAGCATGGGGGCGTCGATCCGACCAGTATCCTCCGCGCGGCGGTCACCAATCTGCTGAACGCCGGAGAAAACCACCGGCTGGTGGGCGCCTCCACCATCACCCAGCAGGTGGCGAAAAATTTTTTCCTTTCAGGCGAGGTTTCCTATGCCCGCAAGATCAGGGAAGCCATCCTGGCCTTTCGCATCGAGCGTTCCTTTTCCAAACAAAGGCTTCTGGAACTGTATCTGAACGAAATCTATCTCGGCAGCGGATCTTACGGGGTTGCGGCCGCCGCGCTGAACTATTTCGATAAACCACTGGCCGAGCTTACCCCCGCGGAGGCCGCCTATCTCGCGGCGCTGCCGAAAGCGCCAAATAACTACCATCCGGTAAGGTTTCACGCCAGGGCGGTCGCACGGCGCAATTACGTGCTGAACCGCATGGGCGAAGATGGCTATCTCAGCAGGGAAGAGACAAGACTGGCCGCGGCAAGCCCCCTGAAAACCGCGCCGCCACGCGAGCAGGATTTTGTCCGCGCCAACTATTTCGCCGAAGAGGTGCGGCGAGAACTGATCAGCCGTTTTGGTGAGGAAAGCCTGTATGATGGCGGCCTGTCAGTGCGCACCTCACTCAATCCGGTCTATCAGAAGATCGCGTATGAGAGCCTGCGCCAAGGCCTGATCGCCTATGACCGGCGGCATGGCTGGCATGGCCCATTAGCCCATATCCATAGCGGCGAAGGCTGGGCTGAACGGCTGCAAGCCGTACCCCAACCCGCGGGCATCACTCCCTGGCGTCTCGCGGTGGTGCTGGAGGTTCATAACGCTTACGCAGATATTGGATTCACGGACGGAGAACGGGCTGTGATCCCCTTCGAGAAGATGCGATGGGCGCGGCGGCGCAATACGGACGCCACCCTAGGCCCGCCCCTGAACCGGGTCTCTGACGTCCTGCGCGCCGGCGACGTCATCGTCGCTGGCCCGCCGGAAACCTCCAACACAAAAGGCAAATCCGCCCAATGGAGTCTGCAGCAGCTGCCGGAAGTGAGCGGCGCCATTGTCGCGATGGACCCGCATACCGGCCGGGTGCTGGCCATGCAGGGAGGATTTGCCTATGGAGACAGCGAATTCAACCGCGTCACCCAGGCGCGGCGCCAGCCCGGTTCGGCGTTCAAGCCCTTCGTCTATGCAGCGGCTCTGGAAAACGGCTTTACGCCGTCGAGTCTGGTGCTCGATGCGCCCATGGAAATTGACGTCGGACCCAATCAGGAAAAATGGAGGCCAGTGAATTACGCCGGTAAATATTACGGCCCCACTACCCTGCGGATGGGCCTGGAGAAATCCCGCAATCTGATGACCGTCCGCCTCGCGCAATTTATCGGTATTGACACGGTAAATGACTACGCGCGCCGCTTCGACATTCAGGCCGTCACCCCAGGCCTGCTCTCCACGGCGTTGGGCGCTGGCGAAACCACTTTGATCAAATTGACCACAGCTTATGCGATGCTGGTGAATGGCGGACATTACATCAAACCGTCCTTTATCGACAGGGTGCAGGACCGCCGCGGCAAGACCCTGTTCCGGTATGACGCGCGTGAGTGCGCGCCCTGCCGCGAAGCCTGGCGGCCCGGCATGCCTGAGCCGAATTTGCCGGATATACGCGAACAGCGTATCGACCCGGTGACGGCCTATCAACTCGTCTCCATGCTGGAAGGCGTGGTGCAGCGGGGAACCGGAACGATCGTGTCTCAGGTGGGAAAGCCGCTGGCCGGCAAGACCGGAACCACTAATGAAAGCCGCGACACGTGGTTCATCGGTTTTTCACCTGATCTGGTGGCGGGCGTCTTCATCGGTTTCGACGAACCCCGCACCATGGGAAAAAAAGAAACCGGCGCAAGTGTTTCCGCCCCCGTGTTCCGTGATTTTATGGCGGCTGCGCGGGCGGACCCCCCCGCCACGCCGTTTCGCATCCCGCCGGGCCTGCGCCTGGTCCGCATCAATGCCGAGACGGGACAGCCTGCACGCCCGGGCGACCGCAAGGTCATCTTTGAGGCCTACCGCCCGGGCACGGAACCCACTGACGGCGTCCAGCCCGTGCTGGACACTGGAACCCCGGGGACTGTTCCCCCAGGGATTGGCGGGATCAGAGAACCGGTTGCGGAAGGCACCGGCGGCCTGTATTAGTCCATACCGTCGCACATTCTCATGGAGTTTTACATGCGGGCTGAAGCCATCGCGCTGACCCAGGAAATCAAGCAGTCGTTCGAACTGCTGAGGAGGCATCTTTGACTGGGATCACGCAATTAACCGCCTGTCGGAATTAAACGCCCTCGTTGAAGACCCTAAGCTCTGGGATGATCCACAGCGCGCCCAGGATATGATGCGGGAGCGCACAAGACTCGATTCCTCCATCAGCGCCATACGCCGTCTGCAGACGGACTTCGAGGATACGCTTGGCCTGCTCGAACTGGGCGAGGCGGATAACGATACGGCCATGGTTGAAGGCGCCGAAGAAGCGCTGCGCGCCCTGCGCGACGATCTGGCGGCGCGGGAGATCGATACGCTGCTGTCGGGTGAAGCCGATCGCAACAATGGCTATGTTGAAATTCACGCGGGCGCTGGCGGCACCGAAAGCCAGGATTGGGCGAACATGCTGTTGCGCATGTATATGCGGTGGGCGGAACAGCATGGCTACAAGACTGAAATCGTGGAACTCAGCGAAGGCGAGGAAGCCGGCATCAAATCCGCAACCCTGCATGTTCGGGGAGAGAGCGCGTTCGGCTGGCTCAAGACGGAGGCCGGCGTGCACCGGCTGGTGCGGATATCGCCTTTCGATTCCAATGCGCGGCGTCACACCAGTTTCGCCAGCGTATGGGTCTATCCCGAAGTGGATGACCGTATAGAAATCGAAATCGAAGAAAAGGACGTGCGCACCGACACCTATCGCGCCAGCGGGGCCGGCGGGCAGCACGTCAACCGGACCGACAGCGCTGTGCGTCTGACCCATCTGCCCACCAATATCGTCGTACAGTGCCAGAGTCAGCGTTCCCAGCACAAGAATCGCGCCGAAGCGTGGAAAATGCTGCGCGCGCGTCTCTATGAAAATGAATTACGCAAGCGCGAAGAAGCCGCCGCCGCCGTGGCCACCGCCAAGACCGATATCGGCTGGGGGCACCAGATCCGTTCCTATGTGCTGCAACCCTATCAGATGGTGAAGGACCTGCGCAC
>DMKG01000148.1:446-678 GCA_003454415.1 Alphaproteobacteria bacterium | reverse complement strand
CAGATGGTGAAGGACCTGCGCACAGGCGTCGAAAGTCCGACACCGCAAAATGTGCTGGATGGCGACCTTGACGGATTCATGACTGCAGCCCTGGCCGCTCGGGTCAAGGGCGGCGGGGATGCTGTGCAGGATCTGGATTAGCTCACTGCATGCTCACGCCCGAGGCCACACGCTCACGGTCAGCGCGCACCATCATTTCAACCAGGGCCTCCAGTTTTACCTGCGGCGTCCA
>DMKG01000148.1:0-204 GCA_003454415.1 Alphaproteobacteria bacterium | reverse complement strand
CCAGTTTTTCCCGCGCCTTGTCCGGCCGCCCCACCAGCAGATCAACCTCGGCCGGACGGAAAAATTTCGGACTGACCCGGATGAGGGTCTTGCCGGTTTTGCTGTCGATGCCGGTTTCATCCACGCCCTCGCCTTCCCAGCGCAGCTCGATGCCGAGCCCCCTGGCGGCGCACTCACAGAAATACACGCCAAGCGCGACTGGGG
>DMKG01000141.1 GCA_003454415.1 Alphaproteobacteria bacterium | reverse complement strand
GTCTGCACCGTTACCGGCGGTGGGCTTTCCGGCCAGGCGGGGGCGGTCCGGCATGGCATTTCCAAAGCCCTGACCTATTATGAGCCTGATCTGCGTCCTGTGTTGAAGCTGAGCGGGTTTCTCACCCGTGACAGCCGTGTGGTGGAGCGAAAAAAATACGGTCACGCCAAGGCGCGACGCAGCTATCAATTCTCCAAACGCTGACCGGCGTACAACTTTCTGTCTGGAAAGGGGATGTCCGGCGGGCGTCCCCTTTTTCTTTGGATATTATTGTGAGCGGAGGATGAACCGATGAAAAATCACGCAAATATCGCCATTCTCGGGGCAAGCGGTTATACGGGCGCGGAACTGGTGCGTCTGCTGTCGCGCCATCCGGAGGTGCGTATCGGCGCGGTGACGGCGGACCGCAAGGCGGGAGAGCATTATGGCGATGTCTATCCTCATCTTGCGGGACTTGGCCTGCCAGAGCTTACCACCATCGAGGCGCTGAACTGGGATAAGTTCGATTTAGTGTTTTGCGGTCTCCCTCATGGCACGACTCAGGAGGTGATCGCCTCCATTCCGCGTAACAAGAAGATTGTTGATCTGTCGGCTGATTTTCGCCTGCGCGATCCGGAGGCCTACCGCAAATGGTATGGCCATGCCCATCAAGCCGTCGATCTTCAAGCCGAAGCGGTATTCGGTCTGACGGAATTCTACCGCGGGGAGATTGCGGGAGGGAGGCTGATCGCCTGTCCCGGCTGCTATCCGACCAGCGCCCTTCTGCCGCTGGCGCCGCTGTTGGAGCAAAAACTGATTTCCGCCAATAACATCGTCATTGATTCCAAATCCGGGGTCAGCGGCGCGGGGCGCGGTCTCAAGGAAGGCAGCCTGTTCTGTGAGGTAAGCGAGGCGATCCACGCCTATGGAATTGCCGATCACCGGCACATGGCGGAGCTGGATCAGGAGCTGAGCCGCGCCGCGGGAACCGCCGTCATCGCCAGTTTTACCCCGCATCTCATTCCCATGAACCGGGGCATTCTTTCGACGATCTATGTCCAGCTGTCACCGGGAATATCAGCCGAGGACGCCCATGGGGCGCTTAACGCCCGATATGGGGAAGAGGAGCCGTTCGTCCGTGTGCTGCCATTGGGCGGGGCGCCCGCGACCCGGCATGTGCGGGGCACGAATCATGCCCTGATCGGGGTGGTGGCGGATCGCAGACCGGGGCGCGCCATTATCGTCAGCGTAATCGATAATCTGGTCAAGGGCGCCGCAGGCCAGGGCGTGCAGAACATGAATCTGATGCTGGGCTTTCCCGAAACTGCGGGCCTTATGCAGGAGGCTCTGTTTCCATAACCGGTGCGGCATCCGGTATCCGCGCCGCGAGGATCACGCTGCCAACAGTCAGCGTGATGCCCAGCCATTGTGTCGGAGATGGCCATTCGCCCAGCACGGGCGCCGCGATCAGCGCGGCGAAAATGGGTACAGTGGCGTTGCCAAGCGTCGCCTTCTGAGGGCCAAGGGCATGCACGGCTAGGGAAAACAGCACCACTGAAACGATGGAGACCAGCACGCCCTGGTATAGGGCGAGGACTGCGATCTGTTCATGGCTGGCGGCGCTGAAATCCGGTGAAAGGAACAGGAAATAAACCGGCAGATACAACAGCGAAAGTACGGAAGTCAGGGCGGCAAGGGGCATGGGGGCTGGCGTCCATTTCCGTAACGCCACGGCGAATGCCCCCCACATGGCTCCGCAGAGCATGAACAGGAAGTCGCCGAATAAAACCCCCGGTCCCGTACCTGCCGAAAATCCGGTAACCAGAAACAGTCCGGCAAAAATCACCGCAAACAGAAGGAGTTTGAGCAGAGGAATCTTCTGTCCAAAGACAATTCTTGCGCCAATGGAGGAAGCGACGGGAATTGTTCCGGCGACGATCGCCGCGCCATGGGCCACCGGGGCGAAATTCAGTCCCCACATCATCGATAGGGTGAAGGGCGGGCCGGAAAGCAGGGTCAGGATCACCCAGCGGCCAGTCCCGATGTTTCTGAAGCTGCTTTCGACATGGCGGAGGAAGAGCGGCAGCATCAGAACGCCAGCCACGCCAAAACGAAGCGCCGTCAGATCGTTTGCGCCGATGGCGGCTTTCACGCCATAACGCGAGATGACGAAATTACCCGCGTAGATCCCCACCGCGCCCAGTATCGCCAGCCAGCCCAGCCAGATTTCCCTGTTCATGCGGCGCGCAGCATCAACTCCCTGACGCCGTGCAGCCGGTTGTTCGGCATCCAAAGCGGCGGCGCAAGCAGTTCAAAGGTTTTGAACCGCGCCAGCAATTCCTCATACATAATCCTGATTTCCATACGCGCCAGCGCGATCCCCAGGCAGATATGTATGCCCGTTCCAAACCCCACATGGGGATTAGGATTGCGCGCGATGTCAAATGTGAAAGGATCCCTGAACATGCGCTCATCGCGGTTGGCGGACATTTCCCAATAGCTGAGCTTCTGTCCCGCCCTGATTTTAACGCCGGCGATTTCAGTATCCCTTATGACGGTGCGGCGCTTGTAGATGGAGGGTGTTGTCCAGCGGACGATTTCTTCAACCGCCGATGACGTCAGTTCAGGGTGGGCGCGCAGCTTCTCCAGTTGTTCCGGGTTTTCCATGAAGGCCAGCATGGCGCCGCCAATGGCGCTGCGGGTGGTTTCCGCGCCCGCCGGAAACAGCAGAAGGAAAAAATTGATGAGTTCAAGCGGCGTCAGCGGTTGTTCGTCCGCGTCCTCGGAGCGCGCATGAATGATCGCGGAAAGAATGTCGTTCTCGGGATTCTGGCGTTTCTTCTCGATCAGATTCCGCCCATATTCCTGGATCAGCAGCAGATATTCCCGGCTGATGACCCCTTCGCTCTGCACCATCAGCCCGTGATCGATCCAGTCGGCAAGCTGGATACGGTCTTCTTCGGGGACGCCGAGAATCGTGCAGATCGCCTGAAGCGGCAGTTCACGGGCCACTTCGGTCATGAATTCAAATCTTGAAGGATTGGAGATCCTCTCAAGGATCAGTTTTGCGCGCCTGCGCAGATCCGCCTCCATATCGGCGATGGCGCGTGGCGTGAAGCCCTGGCTGACCAGGCCGCGCAGGCGTTTGTGCTGAGGATCGTCGGAAGAGTTGATGGCGAGCCCCGCATTGGGCTCATCGAACAGCGAAGTTCCGCCGCCTTTGCGCGGCGGGACTTTGTCCGATGAAAAGGTTTCCGGGTCGCGCATGACTTTCACGCAATCCTCATAACGGCTGACCACCCAGAATCCTTCCCCTCCCGGCGAGTATTGCGTGGCCTCGTGCCAGTAAATGGGACTCTCATCCCTCAGCTTCCGGAAAAAGGCGTGCGGAAAGCCATTGGCGAATGTCTCTCCAAACGATAGATCAACGGTTTCGGTCATCGGCCTTCCTCCGGCGGATAGATTGGTTATTGCGCTTTTCATTCCGCATATTAAAGTAGATTAAACCGGATGAAAGGGCCGTCAATGTCTTTTCGGGCATTGCGATAAAAGCCGGATACAGGGCAGGGAAACCTCATGCAATTCAGCTTCAGTGATGAACAGGAACAGTTTCGCACCGGATTACGCCGGTTCTTGAACGAGAAGTCCCCTCCGTCAGAGATCCGCAGGTTGATGGCGACGGACACCGGCTATGACCGGGACGCCTGGAAGCAGTTGAATACATCCCTGGGTCTGACAGCGGTGCAAATTCCCGAAGCCTATGGCGGACAGGGTTTTGGCTTTGTCGAACTTGCGATTGTGCTGGAGGAAATGGGAAGGGCGTTGCTTTGCGCACCCTATTTCTCGACAGCCGTGCTGGCCGCGAACGCTATTCTGAATGCAGGGACGGAAGATCAGAAGCAGGCCCTTTTACCGGGTATCGCCGCCGGCGATATCGTGGCCACGCTGGCCTTTACCGAGGACAACGGACGTTGGGATAGCAGCGGCGTCGCCCTGACGGCGGCGGAACAGGGTGGCGGCCACCGCCTGAATGGGGTGAAAAGCTTTGTGCTGGACGGGCATACGGCCGATCTGATTATCGTATTGGCGCGCAGTCCGGGTTCGGCAGGGGATGAAGGTCTTTCCTTTTTCATCGTGGACGGAAAAGCGCAGGGCCTGGAACGGCGCCTGCTCAAAAGCGTTGACCAGACCCGGAAACTGGCGCGGCTGACATTTGATTCCGTGCCAGCGGAACTGCTGGGAGAGGCGGGCGCCGCCGCCGCGCCCCTTGCCCGTACGCTGGACCAAGCCGCCGTCTGTCTCGCTAACGAGATGGTGGGTGGAGCGGAGCATATGCGCCAATCCGCCCTGGACTATGTGATGATGCGCATGCAGTTTGGCAGACCGATCGCCTCCTTTCAGGCCGTCAAGCACAAATGCGCAGACATGCTGGTGGAAGTGGAGCTTGCAAAATCGGCCGCTTATTATGCGGCGGAGGCGGCGGCGGAAGAGGACGCCGAATTGCCCGCCATAGCCTCGCTCGCCAAGGCGTGCGCTTCGGACGCCTTTATCCAGACGGCGAAAGAGACCATTCAGCTGCATGGCGGTATCGGCTTTACCTGGGATAATGACACCCATCTGTGGTTCAAGCGCGCCAAAAGCTCCGAAGTGTTTCTGGGCACGCCGGTCTATCACCGGGAGCTGCTGATGCAGCGCTGGAATGTCTGAGGACAGGAGAAAACAAGATGAGTGAGCCCACAGAAGAATCCATCCGGGCGGAGGTCAGCGCCTGGCTGAAGGCGAACTGGAATCCCGATCTTGATCTCGTGCAGTGGCGCAGTCTGCTGGCCGATACCGGTTGGGGGATGCCGTCCTGGCCAAAGGAGTGGTATGGCAAAGGGTTGCCGGCCTCTCTGGCTTCCGCGGTGCAGGATGAGTTCCGCAGGATTGGCGCCATCGGCGTTGCGCGCAGCGGCGTACGGCTGCTGGCGGCGGGCACGCTGCTCGAACATGGGTCGGACGCGCTTAAAAAGAAATTTCTGCGCCGTATCCTGACTGGTGAGGATAACTGGTGCCAGTTGTTCAGCGAGCCAGGAAGCGGTTCCGATCTGGCGGGCGCGATGACCCGCGCCGATCTCAAGGACGGAAAGTGGATCATCAATGGCCAGAAGGTGTGGACCAGTGGCGCGCATCATGCGCAATATGGCTTGCTGCTGGCGCGTACAGACTGGAACGTGCCGAAGCATCAGGGGCTTTCCTATTTCATTATCGAGATGGAAAAACCGGGTGTGCAGGTGCAGCCGCTGCGCCAGATGAACGGGCATGCCACTTTTAATCAGGTGTTTTTCACCGATGCGGTGGTCCCCGAGGAAAATCTGGTAGGCAGTTTAGGTGAAGGCTGGAAAGTGGCGACGACCACGTTGATGCATGAACGGCGCCTGGCCGCCGACGGGATCATTACCGGCCTTCCCGGCAAGGGTGGAAAACAGACCGGAAAAGCTTATGAACAGGAACGAACAGAAACCGCCAAGGTTAACGAGCTGTATAAATGGTATCCGCAACGCGCGGGCCGGCCGGATCTTGTGATCGAACGGGCGAAGGCTGCGGGCAAGAACAACGATCCGGTGGTTCGTCAGGAAATAGCCAAACTGCTGACCATGAACAGGGCTGCGCAATGGACCGCGAAGCGCGCGCGGGCGGCGGCGCAACTGGGGCGCGTGCCGGGGCCGGAAGGTTCGCTCGGCAAGCTCGTGGGCTCGCATGTGGCGCGCGCCTCGGCCTATGTGCATACGCTGATCAATGACGCGGATGCGATGCTGACCGGCGAGGACAGCCCGATGAAGGGCCTGATTGCTGAAATTCTTGTCTCGACGCCTGCGGCCTCCATCGCCGGGGGCACGGATGAGATACAGCGCAACATCATCTCCGAACGGGTTCTCGGCATGCCCAAAGAACCGGTTACCGGTCTCGACCGGCCCTATAAGGATGTTCCGAAGAATACCGTTTCATAATTATTTCAGACAGGGAAAGACAACTACATGACCGATGAAGCAAAGCGCCAGAAGGGAATCGCGTTTTTCAAGAAACTGACCGAAGGTCAGCCGCGCAACCCTTCCTCCAGCAGATCGTCCGTACCCGCTGCATTTTCCCGTTACACGATGGAGCATCTGTTCGGCGATGTCTGGCAGGGAGAGGAACTGCCCCTGGAGTTGCGTTCCCTGATCACCTGCACGGTGCTGGTCGCGCTCAACCGGGAAGCGGAGCAGCGCATCCATTTTCCAGGCGCGAAAAACCTCGGCGTCAAGCGTGAACAGCTGGAGGCGATGATTTCCCATGTGGCGCATTACGCCGGCTGG
>DMKG01000060.1 GCA_003454415.1 Alphaproteobacteria bacterium | reverse complement strand
ACCATGTTCACCGGCGGCACGCTGGCGATCGGGGTGTCCACCTGGATTTTCTCCGAGCTGAAATTCCAGGCGGATATGGGGCTGCTGCTAACCTTTATGTTCCTTGTGAACATGGTGGGCGCCATCACTCTGTTGCCTGCGATGGTGGCTGCGTTGGAATATCTCTGGCCACTGAAGCGTAAACCGTTGACAGAAGAGGAAGCGCGCGCCATTTCCCGGGCGCATTGACGGCTTCTGTAGTATGTGAAGATAAGTGAAAAGGCCCCGGATAACACCGGGGCCTTTTCATTTCAGCCGGACCCGCTAAAGCGCTGATTTCATTTTTTGATTCAGATCGAGCAGCGCCATATCCTCCCATTTTTTGCGGCCATCGCCATCACGGCGAGCATGTGAAGGCTGGGGTGAGAGCCCGTCAGGATCCAGGCCTTGCAAGCAAGGTTTACCGGAAAAAGGTATGGCGGTTTTCGGTGGAGAGGCGGAACAGAATGATGTGTGTGACATCACCATCTTCAGGGTTTTGCCCCTTGCTCAAGCGCAGGACGCCTCTGACAGGAAATATTCATTCCCGCGGAGGCGGAGGGTATGCATGGGAAAACAGGTGCATGTTAGAGGCAATGCTAAGGACCGGCATTGTATCTAGCGCCAATAGGACGTCGTTGGCCCAGGGCTTGGCGCCGCGTCCTCTCGGGCTTGGGTCCAATCATCCCCAACTCTTCAGAAAGGAGGAGGAGGGCAGAGCAGCCTGTATTTGATTGCTCTGGGACCGACAGGGAAGTCCGCGCCTGGTGTTAAGCGCGACGGCGTTCAGAAACAGGATGACGCCATGGTTGCAGGCGTCAAGGGAAGAGAATGAAGGGCTAGGATCGTGAGCGGTAATAAAAAACCGGCTGATTGACCTCACAAGACGAGCATCAATCAGCCGGTTTTAAAGGCGAGGAAGTGGGGGGCAGGATGACCGGCGGGACCGGCCGCTCATACCCCTTTCACAACTACTCCAGTATGATTTCGACGCGGCGGTTTTGCGGTTCGCGCACGCCATCTTCGGTGGGCACCAGCGGTTCGCGTTCGCCCTTTGCCGCAATGGAGATTTCGGAGGCGGCAATACCTGAGGCGATCACATGGGACTCAACCGCTTTGGCGCGGCGCATGGACAGCTTCATGTTATATTCGTCAGATCCCGAACGGTCAGCATGGCCTGTGGCGGAGATGCGCACTGCCCCATGCTGTTGGGCGTAGGCCACGGCGTCCCGCAGAATGGCGTCCGCCTCGGCGGTGATATCGGAGCGATCCCAGTCGAAGAATACGATGAAATTGCGGGGCAGGGCTGGGGGCTCCGGCTCAGCAACGGGTGCTGGCGCTGGGGCCGGCGCCGGCGCCACAGGCGCGGGCTCGGCAGCTGCTGGAGCGCCAAAATTGATGCGGAAGCCAATCAGAGCGGCATGGCTGTTATATTCCCCTTCGACAGGCACGCCTGCGCTGGTTCTGAAATCGGGGTCCTGGGTGGCGAAATAGCGATACTCGGCCGCCAGCTCCACGGAATTGTTCAGCCAGTAGGAAAGACCGGCAATGCCCTGATAGGCGAAGACATTTTCTTCGTCGTCGATCCGGCCAGCGCCAACCGGGGCGACGCTGTCATAATCAACCTGGGCGTAACCAGCGCCAGCGCCGATATAGGGGCTGACTCTGCCGCCGATGTTGAAATCATAGAGCAGGTTAAGCATCACGCTTTTGGCGGTGAGTTCGCCCGAACCTCCCACGGCGCCGGAAAGGCTGTCCACATCATTGGTGCGGTAGCCCAGTTCCAGTTCCGTGCGCACCCCGTTGCCATAACGGTAGCCGATCGACGGGAGAACCGCCCAGCCGGTATCCGTGTCTACCGAACGGTTGATGCCGACGCCGGTCCCGCTGATATCCTGATCATCGGTAAAATTGGCGCCGCCCATAATGCCGACAAATGGGCCTTTGGGGGCGGCATGGCCAAGCGAGGTGGCGGACAAGACGCCAAGCCCGACCGCCGCGCAAGCTAAAATTTTCTGCCTCATGGGAACTCCTGCCTGTTAGTCAAAACCAGATAAGGGGATAAAGAGGTTCAAAATATCGAGCTAAGAAACGAGAACCCCAACCCGTTCCATATCTGTGCAACTTATGAGAGGTTAGGGAGAATTTCCAAACCAATTTTTCTTGAGAGACCGAATCAGGTGATGTTTTCACCCGGCCGTGATATTAACGGCACAGCGGCAGGTTGAAGAAGCGGGAATTAGGTCATCGGGCTTGACTTTACCCGTATCGCCGCTTAATTTCCGGCCTGATCCATCAGGTTCGGGAAAGTGGCCTGAAAGGCCCAAGCCAGTCAGCGAGGTTTCGCCCACTGGCGCTTTTTGTTTTGCGCGACAGCCAACTGGACTGCAGGCGTCACATGTTTGAAAGTCTGTCTGAACGATTAACCGGCGTCTTCGACCGGCTGCGGAAACAGGCTTCGCTGCGCGAAGCCGATGTCGACGCGGCAATGCGCGAAGTGCGCCAGGCGCTTCTGGAGGCGGATGTGGCCCTTCCGGTGGCGCGGGATTTCATCGCAAAGGTGCGGGAACGCGCCATCGGGCAGGAAGTGATCAAATCCGTCACCCCTGGCCAGATGGTGGTCAAGATTGTGCACGACAATCTGGTGGAAATGCTGGGCGCCAGCGCGCAGGCCTTCGATCTGAACGCGCCCGCGCCGGTGCCGGTCCTGATGGTGGGTTTGCAGGGCTCCGGCAAAACGACGACCACGGCGAAACTCGCCCTGCGCTGGCAGAATCGGGAACGCAAGAAGGTGTTGATGGCCTCGCTGGATGTGGCGCGGCCTGCGGCGCAGCAGCAGCTCAAGATTCTGGGCGAACAGGCCGGAGTGGCCACTTTGCCCATCATTGCCGGGCAGATGCCTGTGGATATCGCCAAACGCGCCATGGAGGCCGGCCGTCTCGGCGGTTATGACGTGGTTCTGCTGGATACCGCCGGGCGCACCCATGTGGATGAGGCGCTGATGGCCGAAGTGGCGGCGGTGCGCGCCGCGGTCAATCCCCATGAATGTCTGCTGGTGGCGGATAGCCTGACGGGGCAGGACGCCGTGCATACCGCCAGTTCGTTTCATGCGCGTACGCCGTTGACCGGCATTATCCTGACGCGCGCCGATGGCGATGGGCGCGGCGGCGCGGCGCTCTCCATGCGCGCGGTGACGGGCTGCCCCATAAAGGCGCTGGGGGTGGGGGAAAAGCTGGACGCGCTGGAGGATTTCCATCCCGAGCGAATCGCCAACCGCATTCTCGATATGGGGGATATTGTCGGCCTGGTGGAGCGGGCCGCGGAATCCTTCGAGGCCGAGAAGGCCGAGAAACTCGCCAAGAAAATGCAGAAAGGCGAGTTCGATCTTGACGATCTGGCGGAGCAGCTGGCGCAGATGCGCAAAATGGGCGGCATGCAGGGGCTGCTGGGTATGCTGCCGGGAATTGGCAAGGTGAAAAACCAGGTCGCCGCAGCCGGGCTCGATGACAAACTCATCAAGCGCCAGGAAGCCATCGTCCAGTCCATGACTCGCGAGGAACGCCGCAAGCCGAAAATCCTTAACGGTTCGCGCAAGCGGCGCATCGCCGC
>DMKG01000109.1:615-8720 GCA_003454415.1 Alphaproteobacteria bacterium | reverse complement strand
TTGATGTCGCAGGTTTTGCAATGCACGCAGTTCTGCGCATTGATCTGAAAGCGGGGATTTTGCCCGTCCGCATCCCGGACCACTTCATAGACGGCGGCGGGACAATAGCGTTGCGCAGGCTCATCATATTGGGGAAGGTTTTGCGCGATAGGAATCGTACTATCCTTCAGCACCAGATGGCAGGGCTGATCTTCCTCATGATTGGTGGCGGACAGATAGACCGAGCTTGGCTTGTCAAAGGACAGCACCCCATCGGGCTTGGGATAGGGGATGGGTTTGCATTGGGCGGCAGGCTTCAGCGTGGCATGGTCCGGCTTGCCATGCTTCAGCGTAAAGGGCAGCCCGATGCGCAGATTGTTCATCCATAAATCCGCCGCCACCAGACCAAGCCCCGGGATCAGACCAAACCTGCTCCAGAGGGGTTTGGCGTTTCGCGCTCTGTACAAATCCTGATACACCCAGCTATTCCGGTAAGCCTGCTGATAGTCCACCGGCTCATCATGGGCGCGGCCTGCCTTGAGCGCCGCAAACACGGCTTCCGCCCCCAGCATGCCGGTTTTCATGGCGTTATGGCTGCCCTTGATCCGCGGCACATTGACAAATCCGGCGGAACAGCCGATCAGCGCGCCGCCTGGAAAAGTCAGTTTCGGCACCGACTGCAGACCGCCTTCGGTAATGGCCCGCGCGCCATAGGCGACCCTTCGCCCGCCGCTGAGCATTTCCGCGACCCGCGGATGATGTTTGAGGCGCTGAAATTCATCGAAGGGCGACAAATGCGGATTGGCGTAATTGAGATGCAGGACGAAACCAATGGCGACCTGGTTGTTTTCCATATGATACAGGAACATGCCGCCGCCGGTCATATTACCGAGCGGCCAGCCGAAACTGTGCATCACCAGTCCCGGCTTGTGCTTGGCCGGATCGATATCCCAGATTTCCTTGAGGCCAATGCCGAATTTCGGAAAGTCGCTGTCCTTGTCCAGAGCAAAGTTCCGGATCAGCATCTTGGCCAGCGATCCGCGCGCGCCTTCGGCAATCAGCGTATATTTGCCGCGCAGTTCCAGGCCGGGCGTATAGCCGTCCTTATGGTGGCCGTCCTTGCCGACGCCCATATCGCCCGTCGCGACGCCGCGCACGCTGCCGTCTTCGTTATAGAGAACTTCGGCCGCAGCGAATCCCGGATAGATTTCCGCCCCCAGGGCTTCCGCCTGCTGGCCCAGCCAGCGGCACACATTTCCAAGGCTGACGATGTAATTGCCATGATTGTTCATCATCGGCGGGATCAGGAAATTGGGAATACGCAGCGCCCCGGCAGGGCCGAACATGTAAAAACGGTCATCGGTGACCGGGGTGTTAAGGGGCGCTCCCTTTTCCTTCCAGTCAGGAAGCAGCTCGTTTATGGCGATCGGATCGATCACCGCGCCCGAAAGGATATGCGCTCCGATCTCGGAACCCTTTTCCAGCACGCAGACGGAAATTTCGTGGCCCGTTTCAATCGCCAATTGCCGCAGACGGATCGCCGCGCTGAGACCCGCCGGGCCGCCGCCAACGATCACCACGTCATATTCCATATATTCGCGTTCTGTCACTTCACTCATGCCTTACCCCTTGCGTGATAGCCCGTTATAATGTCTTTTTTTAATATTTAAAAGCAGGCTGGCCAGACGCCCTGCGATTTAATGCAGAAGGGGTTTCGGCTGCATCGCGGCTTTTCCCACGGGGAGATTACAGGTCACAACCGTGCCCTGATTGGGGGAGGACTCCACATCCACCCAACCCTCGTGCAGTTCGACGAGATGACGGACCAGAGACA
This sequence comes from Alphaproteobacteria bacterium, assembly GCA_003454415.1. Classification (GTDB taxonomy): domain Bacteria; phylum Pseudomonadota; class Alphaproteobacteria; order UBA11222; family UBA11222; genus UBA11222. Next base: position 6,907 of record DMKG01000109.1, on the reverse strand, counting down.
GGCCCAGGCCCGCCCCTTTTTCCTTCCCCTGCGGGGGTTGCGCTTCGAATCTGTTGAACATTCTATCCTGAAAGGCCGGCGCAATCCCGATGCCCTTGTCACGCACCCATAGCTGGCAGATTTCCCCCCCATCCTTGTCGAGGCGCCGTCTTGCGCCAATAATGACCTCGTTGCCCGGTTCAGAAAACTGGAAGGCGTTGGAGAGAAGATTGAACATCACCTGTTTGATGCGCCGGTTATCGGCGTGAATGATTCCAATATCCTCAGGACATTCCATCAGCACGGTCATATCCGAGTCACGGGCGCGCTGGCGGGACAGGTCCCTAACCGAACTGAGCAGGCTGCAGACATCCACTTCGCTCCGGGCAAGGCTCATATGCCCTGCTTCTATGGTCGCCAGGTCGATCACGTCATTCACCAGAGTCAGCAGATGATGTGACGCCTCCAGCAACCCTTGCGAATATTCATGCTGACGTTCGTTCAGCGGGCCAAAGAATTCATGCTCCAGAATTTCAGCAAATCCGATGATGCTGTTGAGCGGCGTACGGAACTGATAGGAAATATGGGTAATGAATTCAGATTTCAGGCGGTCTGCCGTTTCCAGCGCGTCATTGCGCTCCCGCAGCGCCCGTTCTATCTGCACCGCACTGGTGACGTCGATAAAGGTCAGCATCATGCCGCCATCCGGCAGTGGCACGGCGGCGCAATCCAGTACGGTTTCCTCATCGGCTTCCAGCCGGAAGAATGCAAGATCCCGGCCTTTTTCACTTCCCAGGATCTGGCCTTTAAGCTGATCCCATCCCCCGGCGTCAGGCATTTGCGGAGCGCAGAGCGCAATCACCTGATCGATATGCGGGCGGCCGCTCAACTGCTCCTCCTTCAATTTCCAGATTCGCCGGAAAGCCGGATTGAACAGGCCAAGCCGCCCATCCACGCCAAATACCGCGACGCCTTCCTGAAGATTGTTGAGGGATTCCCGCTGCACCCGCGACAGGGCGTTATAGGAGCGCTCCAGGTTCAGCATTTCCGTCAGATCTTCATAAACCACAAAGATTCCACCCTGCGGCGTCGGCTGGATGATCAGCCTCAGAGTGCGGTCATTGGGCAGATGCCAGAGTTCCTCCTGCGCGGCCACCAGATTGGAATAACCGGCTAATTGCCTTTTCTTCCAGGCTGGAAAATCCGCCTGTTCGGGGAGCCGGCGCGTCTCTCGCATCGCTTCCAGAAGTTCTCCATGATGCGGACCATTCGCCAACCACTCCGCCGGCAACCCCCACAGATCTGCAAACGCCTGATTGAAGAACTCCAGATTCTGATAGGTGGAGAAAATCGCGACCGGCGTTTTCAGCAGATAAAGATTGGCGCGTTGCGCCGCCAGTTGCTGGCGCGCCTCATTGCGCGCTTCATCGGCTTCGGTCACATCGACAGCCAGACCGGCAAAGCCGCGATTTGTGCCCACCTCGATCACATCCATGGTGCGTCTTTGCCCTGCGATGACCGTACGCAATCTGCGGGTCATGCCAGAGGGCGCCGTTTCGTCCGTTTCGGGGGTTTCGAATAATTTCTCCCCCTTGCGGATGACTTCCGCAACCGAGGCCGCTTCGACGGCTTTCATATAGGCGCGGTTCACCCAATACAGTTTGCCATCCGCCCGGCGCAGCCAGGCGGGATGGGGAATATCATCAACCGTCTGTCGTAGAAAATCGCGTTCCTCCACAGTTTCCGACAGCATGTCGCGCAAGGTTGTGATTTCCTTGTACCCTTCACTGACATCTGAAACCGTAAGCGCCACTCCCATCCCGACAGGTCTTCCGATCGAGGCGTAGGCGCGGCCATCCTGGCAAAATAACGGGAGCGCAAAACGCGTCCCATTTTCCCGCAACGCCTGCATGGCCTGTGTCAAGGCTTCGGCCGAATCCGGGCAAAGCCTGTTGCAGAAAACGGAAAAATCCTGCAGATCCAGCGAATCCTGCTGTATCGCAGCGCCCCCATAGTGGCGTTCCGGCTCATCCCCCAGCCACAGAAACGCCGTTTGAGGGCCGGATTCCAGCACCGCCTCCAGCATTTCCAGACGCGCGCTCAGACGCGCGACATCGGCCATGCGGCTTCGCCACTTCTGTTCCTTGTTATGACCGGACCACCATCCGTAAAGGCCGGCGCCAATCGACGCTACGCCGGCAAACGCCAGTAAAAGCAATGTGAGCGGCATGTTTTCACCAGGGCCGCCAGAAGGACCCCCTCCCCAGACGCGCAGCAGCAGTCCGCCAGACAACGGCCTCCTGCTGGCGCGGGAAAGGTTTCATCCCGGCTAGCGCCACATTCTAGGACCTGTTTTCCCGCACTTCCATGCCCGGCACCCTCGCCCGGCCGTGGTTAAAAGAGTCTTAACAGCCGGAAACCCTGGGGCCCATGGGTCTGCGATCTAATACCGGTAATGTTCCGCCTTGAACGGACCCGTTTTGTTAAGCCCCAGGTAATCCGCCTGTTTTGCCGTCAGTTCCGTCAGCTGCGCGCCCAGCTTGGAAAGATGCAGCCGGGCGACCTTTTCGTCCAGATGCTTGGGCAGGACATGAACGCTCTTTTCGTAATTCGCCCCATTGCGCCACAACTCGATTTGCGCCAGCACCTGATTGGTGAAGGAGGCGCTCATCACAAAGCTGGGATGGCCGGTGGCGCAGCCCAGATTCACCAGCCTTCCCTCCGCCAGCAGGATCAGCCGTTTGCCATCGGGGAAAATCACCTCGTCAACCTGCGGTTTGACGTTATCCCATTTGTAGTTGCGCAGGGCCGCCACCTGAATCTCGGAATCGAAATGCCCGATATTGCAGACGATCGCCCGGTCCTTCATCGCCCGCATATGGTCCAGCGTGATGACATCCACATTTCCGGTCGCGGTCACGAAAATGTCGCCAAGCGGCGCCGCCTGCTCCATGGTGACGACCTGAAAACCCGCCATGGCCGCCTGCAGCGCGCAGATCGGATCGATCTCCGTGATCAGAACCCGGGCCCCCTGCGAACGCAGGGAGGCCGCCGACCCTTTGCCCACATCGCCATATCCACAGACCACGGCGACTTTTCCCGCGATCATCACATCGGTGGCGCGCTTGATGCCATCCACCAGGCTTTCACGGCAGCCATAAAGATTGTCGAATTTGGATTTCGTCACCGAATCATTGACATTGATCGCCGGAATTTTCAGCGTCCCTTCTTTCGCCATATCGTAAAGACGAAGCACCCCGGTGGTGGTTTCTTCCGATACCCCTTTCACGCCCGAAAGCTGGGAAGAATATTTGTCGTGCATCAGCCTGGTCAGATCGCCGCCATCATCCAGCAGCAGGTTCGGCTCCCACCCGCCTGGGCCTTTGACGGTCTGCTCCAGGCACCAGTCATATTCCTCCTCGGTTTCCCCTTTCCAGGCGAATACCGGAATTCCCACCGCCGCAATCGCCGCCGCCGCGTGATCCTGGGTTGAGAAGATATTGCAGGACGACCAGCGCAGCGTCGCCCCCAGATCGGCGAGGGTTTCGATCAGCACGGCTGTCTGGATCGTCATGTGCAGACAACCGGTGATGCGGGCGCCCGCCAGGGGTTTCTGCCCGTGAAACTCCTGCCGAAGGGCCATCAGTCCCGGCATTTCGGTTTCGGCGATGGTGATTTCCTTGCGTCCCCATTCCGCCAGGGAAATATCCGCAACCTTGTAATCCTGTGATGCCGCCATTTAACGCTCCAGTTAGCAGTTCCCCTCGCGCCATCCGCGCGCCGGGGCAAGTTCAGTCTGATACAGGCCGCCATGCCGCAGGCCTGCGGTGTAAAAACCTTTATGGCCCCCGGCGGGCCGGGGTTGAAATAGGCCGGCTTCTCCGGCAGGGCCGGGAGCGTATTTCACATCCCGGCTTGCGTGGGGGACTTGCAGGTGCTGCACTTAAACGCGGCGGGTGTTTACAGCAACTTCAAATCAAAAACGACACTAGAATCATGTATTTGCTAGTGCCCCTAATGAATCTTAACTTCGTTCGGCGCTCACGGATGAATGTGACGAACTTCAGATTAGGGTCACTGGCAGATCCTGCTAGCGGGCCTTTGGCCTTGGCGCATGCTTGCCATATTCAAGCCGCGCGATGGTGCGGTTATGCACCTCATCGGGGCCGTCGGCAAGCCTCAGTGTGCGCACGCTGGCATAGGCGCGCGCCATGCCGGAATCCTTGGTAACCCCGCAGGCCCCAAACGCCTGAATGGCGTCATCGAGGATTTTCAGCGCCATGTTCGGCGCGGCCACCTTGATCATGGCGATCTCGGTGCGGGCGACCTTGTTACCGGCCACATCCATCATCCAGGCGGCCTTCATGGTCAGCAGGCGGCACATTTCGATATTGGTGCGCGCCTCGCCGATACGCTGTTCCCAGACCGAATGTTCAGCGATGGGCTTTCCAAAGGCTTCGCGCGACAGGAGGCGCGCGCACATCTTTTCGAGCGCCCGTTCCGCAACGCCGATGGTGCGCATGCAGTGATGAATCCGCCCCGGCCCCAGGCGGCCCTGCGCGATCTCGAACCCGCGCCCTTCTCCCAGAATGATGTTTTCCACGGGAACCCGGACATTTTCGAACAGGATTTCCGCATGCCCGTGGGGCGCGTCGTCATAGCCGAAAACAGGAAGATTGCGCTTGATCTTAATGCCGGGCGTATGCGGCTCCACCAGGATTTGCGACTGCTGGGTGTGACGGCTGCCCTCGGTCGAGGTCTTGCCCATGACGATGAACACCTTGGCGCGGGGATCGAGCGCCCCGGACGACCACCATTTGGTGCCGTTGATCACGTAATGATCGCCATCACGGGTAATGCGGGTGCGGATATTCGTGGCGTCGCTGGAGGCCACATCCGGTTCCGTCATACAGAACACGGAGCGGATTTCTCCCGCCAGAAGCGGCTTCAGGAATTTCTCCTTCTGCCAGTCAGCGCCATAGCGCTCCAGGACTTCCATATTGCCGGTGTCCGGGGCGGAGCAGTTGAAGACTTCCGGCGCCCAGCTTACCCGGCCCATGATTTCGCACAGCGGAGCATATTCCAGATTGCTGAGGCCCGGGCCGTGGCCGCTTTCCGGCAGGAACAGATTCCACAGTCCCTGCGCTTTCGCCCTGGCCTTTAGCTCCTCCAGAATGGCGGGGTTCTGCCAGCGATTGGTTCCGAAAGCGGTCATCTGGTCGTCATAGGTCTGCTCATTGGGATAGACATGATCCTCCATGAATTTCTGAAGCTTCTCCATGTAGGATTTGGTCCGCGCACTGTGTTCAAAATCCATTGTCTGGCCTCCCTGTGGTAATGAATGGCGATTGCGTATTCCGAATCCGGAGTTCTCGGGCCTTTGTGGCGATGATGAGGAGAACTCTGGATTCGAAAGGACACCCGCCTATCTCTTTCCGGCGGTATTCTGGATCTGAAGCCCGCCCCGCGGGGCACATTAGCGCTTTGCCGCAAAGAAATCACGCAGCAACTGCCGGGCGCGGTTTTCTTCGATTCCGCCATAGACTTCGGGGGAATGATGACAGGTGGGCTGGCTGAAAAACCGTCCGCCATGCCGCACTCCGCCGCCCTTTTCATCCTCCGCCCCATAATAGAGCCGCCTGATGCGGGCAAAGCTGATGGCCGCCGCGCACATGGCGCAGGGCTCCAGCGTGACATAGAGATCGAGACCGGTGAGCCGCTGATTGCCAAGCGCCGCCGCCGCCATCCGGATGACCAGCATTTCCGCATGCGCCGTCGGATCATTCTGGGCGAGGGTGCGGTTACCCGCCCGCGCCACCACCGCGCCGGGGCGGGGATCCACGAGCACCGCGCCGACAGGGGTCTCGCCCCGCGCCGCCGCCGCCTCGGCCTCAGCCAGCGCCAGTTGCATGAAACTATTGCTCATAATCGGGACAATACATGGGAAAATCACCTGTTTGGCAATATGAACATGTTGATATATTCATTAATGAGTAGCTGGCGATGAGTAAGTGGTTCAGGATAAAGACCGGCTTAAAGCCAGAGAGAGAAAAGCCAATGTCCAAAGAACTTACCCTTTCAAGACTGATTGAGCTTTCCAGAGCGGTAAAAATGACCGATGAAGAATGGGAAGAGCAGCGGCGCGGCTTTGTCTTTGGCAATGTGGCGATCGAGAACCCGAACGTCACGCGCGAAATGGTGGATAAGGCCGCCGGCGCCATCAAAGGCCGTTAGCCTTGCCGGCCGGCGATCGGGATAACCAGCAGGATATAAATCCCGAAACGCGCCGGATAGCTCAAATCGAGTCTGATAA
>DMKG01000109.1:0-262 GCA_003454415.1 Alphaproteobacteria bacterium | reverse complement strand
TTCAGAAGATTGCCGTAGAAGGAATTGAGCGGTTTCCCGGACAATGGCGCACTGGATCCGTGGAAATCATGAAAAGCAGGCATCAGCCGCCGGAAGCACATCTTGTCGAAAATCTGGTCCGGGAGATGTGCGACCATGTCAACAATCATTGGAAGAGGCGCTGTAAGGCATGCTGGCGCGCCAGCTTCTTTCCGTCATTGAAAAAGCCGGCGGAAGGCCGCTGGCCTGAAAGCGGGACATGGTGGGGGTCCGTCTGCTAAAC
>DMKG01000296.1:6733-9250 GCA_003454415.1 Alphaproteobacteria bacterium | reverse complement strand
GCCGGGTGCTGCGGCCCGAAATTTATCTGAAACTTCCTGTCGTCCGGATCGAAACTGTCGCTCATGTCTTCCCGTCTGTTTTTGCGGGCGAGGCCTTTTCATCGCCAGGCAGCACATATTCGCTGCCCTCCCATGGGCTGAGAAAATCAAATGAACGGAACTCCTGGGTCAGCTGCACCGGCTCATTCACCACCTGTTTGCGTTCATCGTCATAGCGCACCTGCACATATCCTGTCAGCGGAAAGTCCTTGCGCAGCGGATAGCCCTCAAATCCGTAATCCGTCAGAAGACGGCGAAGATCGGGGTGTCCGCTGAAGGGTATGCCGAACATGTCGAAAACCTCGCGTTCGTACCAGTTTGCGCACGGAAAAAGCTCCGTCACGGTTGGCGCTGCAATATTTTCGGCCAGCGCGATCTTGAGGCGGATACGCTGATTCTGGTGCACGCTGAGCAAGTGATAGACCACATCGAAGCGCTGCGCCCGGCCCGGATAATCCACGGCGGTGATATCCATCAGCTGACTGAAATGACAATTCGGCTCATTGCGCAGATAACCAAGCACGGCCAGGAGACTTTCAGCAGATGCTTCTATGGTGAGTTCGCCATGCGCAACCAGGGCGGAAGTTACCGTTTGCGGGAGAGCCAGGGTGATCTGCTCTCCCAGTTCTTGCAATGCGGCGGTGTTCATCTCGTCGGTCTAACTCTTTACAAAAGCGTCTTGTACAACCTGGAAGCGTCCTCAGGCGGCACGGAACACAGATTACGGATTATTTGTTCTTCAGCGGGCGATGGTTCCTTCGCGCCTGATCTTACGTTGCAACTGCAGAATGCCATACATCAGCGCCTCGGCCGAGGGCGGACATCCCGGGATATAGACATCGACCGGCACGATACGGTCACAGCCACGAACGACGGAATAGGAATAGTGATAATACCCTCCGCCATTGGCGCAACTGCCCATGGAGATCACGTAACGCGGCTCCGGCATCTGATCATAGACCTTGCGCAGGGCCGGGGCCATCTTGTTGGTCAGCGTGCCGGCGACGATCATTACATCGGACTGCCTTGGACTGGCCCGCGGCGCGAAACCGAAACGCTCCATATCATAACGAGGCATGGCCGCCTGCATCATTTCAACCCCGCAACAGGCAAGGCCGAAGGTCATCCACATCAGCGAACCGGTTCGCGCCCAGGTGATCACATCATCCAGAGAGGTGAGGATAAAGCCCTTGTCGGAAAGTTCATCCGACAAAAGCCCAAACGAACTGGCTGAGTTAAGCGGATCTGGCGTCATTCCCATTCCAGCGCGCCCTTCTTCCATTCATAGACAAATCCGGCGGTCAGCACGGCCAGAAACACCATCATAGACCAAAAGCCGTAAAGGCCAACCTCACCCAGGGAGATGGACCAGGGAAACAGGAACGCCACTTCAAGATCAAAGATGATGAACAGCAGGGCCACCAGATAAAAACGCACGTCGAATCGCATGCGTGCATCGTCAAAAGCCGGGAAACCGCACTCATAGGCGGACAGTTTTTCAGGATCCGGACGGTTTTCCGCCAGCACGAAGGCGATCAGCATCAACGCGATCCCCAGCACGGCGGCAATGCCTGTAAAAATCAGGATCGGCAAATATTCCAGAAGCATTTCCTGCATGTAACCTTTCCCTCAATCCTCCATGGCGGGGTGAAGATGAGCCAGCGCCCCTTCGCTGGCATTCGCCCCCTGCCCGCCTCCCATATAAAGGATTGCGGCAAAAGGCGAAACGGAATTTTTGGGTTTCACCGAATCAGGCGATTTATCCTGAAAATTGTTTTACAACATGCCCTTCGATCATAGATTTGAATCACTTTCAGAGCAATCTTGAACTGCGTCAAAAATTGATAAGTAAACGCTAAAGTATTCGTTTTTCTGTTGAAAAACATGCTGATGGGTATCGGGCTGAGCCCAATCTGCATTCTCTTTCGCGCTGCATTTTCAGGCGGCTAAGCCGCGCCCGTAAAAAACAACTGTGGTCAGGCTTCAGGGCCTCTGGTGAATGGCGCCCTGTGATGCATGCGGATAACTATTCTTCCCAATGAAAATAATGCAACATTCTGTGTAAAATTGGGACGATAACGATCCCCGATACAGCAACGAAGACAAATCCGCAGAGCAGAGCATAGGCGCTGGCAAACAGTTGCGCTCCCGGTTCCTGCGGCATTTGGGACAGCCCTAACCCACTTAGTAACGTGGCGGCATTCAGCAAAGCCTGCTCCCATCTCATGCCTTCCAGAAACACGTATCCAAACACACCCAGCATTAGAGAAACAACAATCACAGTAAGCGCATAGAAGAGATGCCGGACCATGCGTTGCTGAAACGCTTTACCTGAAATCAAGGGATCGGTCTTTTTTTCGAACATCTCCACCCCGAGCTATAATGATTCGACATTTATTTCAGTTTTTGACCGAAGAACGCCTAAATGAAAGACGAGAACATTTCCAGCGTGCCGCGCTCCAGCGTCTGCGCAATCTC
>DMKG01000296.1:2281-6508 GCA_003454415.1 Alphaproteobacteria bacterium | reverse complement strand
AGCGTCTGCGCAATCTCCACCCATAATCCGTCTCGCGCCATTGATGGCGGATTTGCTACGAGGATAGACCGAGGACATGATCATATGCGGCGCCGGGCAATAGATCATAAAGCCAGTCAGATGCATCTGCTTGTTCATTGTTCGTCTCCACCATAAAATTGTGAAGAGACTAGCAAGGAGACCCCCCTATTGGGTTCTTACGGTATATTCCGCATAGCTGGATCAGCGAGAACGCGCGCGGGTTTCCGGTGCAACTGAGGCGGACCTGGTGCGGCGCGCAGTTCCTCTGCAGCATGGGGCCAGACCGTGACCTATAGCCAGTTCAATGCCTTCTGCAGCGCTCTTAAAGCCACGACTTATGTCATGCAGTGGGGGGATTCCCATGTGTGGAAAGTTGGCGGCAAGGTTTTCGCCATCGGCGGCTGGGGAGAGAATGGCCCGGCTTTCACGTTCAAGGTAAGCGAGACGGGGTTTGAAATCCTCCGGAACATGCCTGGTCTGCGTCCTGCCCCCTATCTCGCCTCCCGCGGGTTGAAATGGATCCAGCATTATGGGAAGCCGGGCCTTTCCGCCCGGGATCTGAAAGACTATCTGCGCCAGTCGCATTACCTGGTTTCCCGAGGTCTTCCCAAAAAGAAACGCCGCGAACTGGACCTTGGTTAAATTATCAGTTCCGGTATGTAGATGGCATTGCCAGCGCCATTGCCGGTGGTTATCGTAGGATATCCCTAATTCTGATCATGGATTCCAGCTATGAACCACTCCGCCATCGCCCAGATCGATTATCCCCTCATCGACGCCGACCAGCATTATTATGAGCCGGATGACTGCTTCACACGCCATCTGGACCCGAAATTCCAGGACCGGACCATTACCGTGGTGCGTGGCAAGAGCAAATTCGCACAGGTGCATTTCAAGGGTGAACGGCTGAAATTCTTCAGCGCCCCCCCGGGGGAGCATGCCGGGCAGCCCGGCTCACTCAAGGCGTTCTTCCAGAAACGCGAGGGCCAGGGCGCGCTGATCAGTGGCGAGACCATTCCCGCCCATGAATTCCCTGAAAGCATGGATCGCGACGTGCGCATGGGCGCGCTGAAAGAACAAAATGTTCAGGCCGCGATCATGCTGCCCAGTCTTGCGGTGGGTGTCGAAAACGAATTGCGCGACGAAGGACCGGAAACCGTATTCGCCAACATCACCTCTTTCAACAAATGGCTGCAAGAAGACTGGGGCTGGAATTATCAGAGCGCCATTTACAGCTCCGCCATGCTGTCCCTGGCGGATATCGATATGGCCGTCGCCGAACTGGAGCGGGTGATCAAGGAAGGGGCGCGCATCGTGCATCTGATGCCGGGCCCCGTCATGGGGCGCTCGCCCGCCGATCCGCATTTCGACCCGTTCTGGGCGCGTTGCGAAGAGGCTGGCGTTCCCGTCGCCTTTCATATCGGAAATGGCGGACTGGAGGAAATCTATACCGTCCCATGGGGCGAAAAAGCGCGGCCACAGCACCACCGCATGTCGGCGTTTCAGCGGGTGGTCAGTTTCGGGGAACGTCCCGTTGTCGATACGATCACCGCCCTGATCATGCACAATCTGTTCGGCCGCTTCCGCAAACTTCAGGTGGTTTCCATCGAAAACGGTTCCGCCTGGGTCGCGCCATTGCTGAAAAAGATGGAAGGAACGGTGCGGCTCTGCGGACCGGGCGACTTCACATTCGGAAAAATTCATGACCGGCCAGCCCAGATCTTCAAGGAGCATATCAGCGTGGCGCCCTTCCCGGAGGATGATCTGAAAGAACTGATCGCCAATATCGGCCCAGAACGGGTTCTGTGCGGCTCCGACTGGCCGCATCCGGAAGGCATCGCCAATCCTATTGAATTTGCAGAAGGGCTGGAGGGTTTGAACGCCGCCCAAATCCGCCAGGTGATGCGTGGAAATACCGCGAAACTGATGGGCCTGAAGGATTAGCGCCAGGCCGGTTTCCGCCTTCAGCAACCCTGATTGAACAACAATAAAACAAAAATGGGAGTAAAAGAGGATGGGATATTCAGCGCCTTACAAAGACATCAAGGTTATCGATCTCACGCACGCGCTGGCGGGCCCCTATGCGGCCTCATTGCTGGCCCGTTACGGCGCTAATGTGATCAAGGTGGAGCCCGGACGTGGGGATCTGTCACGCACCATCGGGAAAACCTATCCTTCCGGCCACACCTTGCTCAGCGTTCTCGCCAATCTGGGAAAACGCAGCATCAGCGTTGAACTGAAGACGGACGGAGGAAGAGAAGTTCTCCGGCGTTTGCTGAAGGATGCGGATATCTTTATTGAAAGCTTCCGCCCCAGCGTCATCAAACGGCTTGGATTTGATTATGAAGCCGTGCGGCAAATCAACCCGCGTATCATCTATCTGTCGGTTTCCGGTTTCGGCCAGAAAGGTCCATTTGCCGAACGTCCGGGCACGGATGGGGTACTGCAGGCATTCTCCGGTTTCATCTCGGATAACAAGGGAACAAATGGCGTGCCCCACCGCTCTCAGGTATTTCTGATGGACATGGCGGCGGGCCTCTATAACCTGCAGGCGCTGCAGGCGGCGCTTTGGGCGCGGCAGAGCGAGACCGTGGGCTGTTATCTCAACAATAGCCTGCTGGAAACGGCGGCGGCCCTTCAAAACCTCAATATCGCCTCCAGAATACTGGAAATGTCAGAACGCGCCGAACCGCTCGCCTTCCCTTACGCCATCTTCCAGACCAGAGACGGAAATGTCTCCACGGGCGTCCTGTTCGACCGGGAATTCAAACCATTCATGGAAATGCTCAACCTGCCGGAACTTGGCGGCGATCAGAGATTGAGCACAACCAAAGGACGCTTCGAACACCGCCAGCTAATTGAAGGCCCTATCCGTGACGCGGTGGCGAAACTGACAACTGATGAGTTCTGCGCCGGGCTGATCAAACTGCGCATGCTGCATGAGCGCATCAATACCTATCTGGATTTTGCCCACCACGAACAAACCCGGCAGATGAACGCCTTGTGCTGGCATGATTATCCGGGCATTGGAAATATTCCCCTCGCCAATGTTCCGGGAACGGCGCGGCTTGAGGAAAATTCCCATCTGCGCAAGGCGCCCATGGTTGGCGAACATACCGGGGAAGTTCTGAGTGAACACGGATACAGCCCCGAAGAGATCAGCGCGCTGACAGCCCAGGGCGCCATCGATATGAGGGAATCCGCCGCGGCATGAACGCCTCCCCACCGGCAAGCATCGCCTTGCGTAATGTCGTCAAGCGGTTTGGCCGCAATCTTGTACTGGACGGGCTTAGCCTGGAAGTCCCGGCCGCCCGCCGCATGGCGCTGATCGGAAGCGCCGCGTCCGGCAAGACGGTCTTGCTGAAATGCATTCTCGGGCTCTACCCCATCGAAGGCGGGGAGATCGAGATCGAAGGGATCAAGACGGACGCCCTGCGCGGCGCGGCGCGGGATGAGATGCTGAACCGGTTTGGCGTGGTGTTTCAGCGTTCGGCCCTGTTCGACAGTCTGAAGGTCTGGCAGAATATCGCCTTCAAGCGCATGACTTCCGGGCGGGCCAAGGCCAGTGATTTACGTGACGTGGCCATCGCAAAACTGCGCCAGGTGGGCATGAAACCGGAAACCGCCGATCTCTTTCCCGCCAGCCTTTCCGGCGGCATGCAGAAGCGTGTGGCGCTGGCGCGCGCGCTGATGGATCAGCCGGACATTTTACTGCTGGATGACCCTACCGCAGGGCTTGATCCGATCCTGACCCGCGTCATCAACGAACTGATTGCAAGACTGGCCGAGGAAACCGGGGCGACGGTGCTGGCCGTCACCAGCGATATGGTGGCCATGCGCCGCGATTATCCGGCCGCCGCCATGCTGCATGACGGGCGCATCCTCTGGCAGGGCGCCGTCAGCGATATCGGGCATGCGGGCAATCCCTATCTGGATCAGCTGGTGAATGGCCGCGCCGCAGGCCCCATTCAGATGCGCTTACGCACATATGCATGAAAGGTGATGAGGAAATATGGAAAGGCTCTATTATGAAGTGCACGAAGGCAATGGCCCTTATCTGCTGCTGATACACGGCATGCTGTCGAGCCGGGCGCAGTGGAAGCGCAATCTGGCCGCGCTCTCGTTAAAGACCCGTCCCGTAGTGATGGAGATATGGGGACATGGGCGCTCGCCCAGCCCCGCCGATCCCGCGCTATACGCCCCTGT
>DMKG01000296.1:1746-2077 GCA_003454415.1 Alphaproteobacteria bacterium | reverse complement strand
CCCCCGCCGATCCCGCACTATACGCCCCTGAAACACTGGTCGAGCAGCTGGAGCTGACCCGCCGGGAGCTTGGCGCGGATAAATGGTTCGTATGCGGACAGTCTTTCGGCGCGACCATTACCCTTCGCTATTCCCTGATGTATCCTGAACGGGTCTATGGGCAGGTGTTCACAAACTCCACTTCCGCCCTCGCCACGAAGGACAAGGTGAAGGACCTTTACGCCGACGTGCATAAACTTGCGGGCAGCCTGGCCAAGAACGGCCAGGAGGCGCTGAAGAAGATGCGCATCCACCCCATTCACGCCAAGCGTCTGCCGCCGGGGGCGCAGGG
>DMKG01000296.1:1078-1518 GCA_003454415.1 Alphaproteobacteria bacterium | reverse complement strand
CTGCCGCCGGGGGCGCAGGCGGAACTGATGGAGGACGCGCCACTGCTGAACCCGGGGGGCATCGCCAATCTGTTCCAGATTACCTCGCCTGTGGCCTCAGTGGCGGAAGTGGTGCAGGCCACGAAAGTCCCCACTTTGCTGGTGGCGGGCGAACAGGAAGAGCGCTTCATGCCGCACCGGCGCTACGCCGAACAGCATATACCCGGACTGGAGGTCGCGGGCGTTGATGGCGGCCATGCCTGCAATATCGAAGCGGCGGACGCCTTCAATGCCGCCGTACTAGATTTCGTACGGCGGCACAGTTAGTCAAGATCTGACGGCCGTCAGCTGATGCTGTCGATCTGCATCCGCGGCACCGAGGCCTTGACCAGCGGCACTTCATGATCGTCCAGCGGCTTCATCCATTTCTTGCGTTTCAGCGCCGCTTCCAGATAGGGGGC
>DMKG01000296.1:454-813 GCA_003454415.1 Alphaproteobacteria bacterium | reverse complement strand
AGCGTCTCCCGCTTCTTCTTTTCCCGTTCTGCGGCCTCGGCCTTGAATTCCGGCATGACATCGGAGGCGAAGAGTTCCAGGGATTCGCAAATATGCTCATGTTTATTTCGGCCCGCCTGCTGCATGAAGATCACCTGGTCAATGCCGGTTTCCTGGAATGACCGCAGATGGACTTTCATATCATCCGGCGTTCCGATGCCGGATTTGCGGTAACCCTGCTGTTTCGATTCCCTGATGATCTGTTCGGTTCGGTCGCCGCGTTGTTTCAGATATTCTCCCCACAGATTCGTGCGGCCCGGTATGGTATCGTGCGCCACCAGCGCGTTCATCGCATAGGAGAAGAATTCAAACCCCTCATG
>DMKG01000296.1:0-224 GCA_003454415.1 Alphaproteobacteria bacterium | reverse complement strand
CCGCGCCGGATTGCTTCGGAGCGGTCCTTGTGCAGGGAGAAATTTGAGACGATCGCAATGTTGGGGTTCACAAAATGGCCGAGCGGAACGCACTCTTCGGACTTGATGATGCCATAATAGATATCGGACCAGGTCTTTGCTTCCTCCGGATCTAGGAACGAGAAGGAGAGGGCGCCAAGCCCGTTGCGGGCTGCGACCTTAATCGTGTCGCGATTGGTGCAGGC
>DMKG01000004.1:1381-6711 GCA_003454415.1 Alphaproteobacteria bacterium | reverse complement strand
GTGATCTGCATCACCAACCCGCTCGACGCCATGGTGTGGGTGCTGCGCGAAATCAGCGGCCTGCCGCAAAAAAGGGTTGTCGGCATGGCGGGGGTGCTGGATTCTTCCCGTTTCCAATATTTTCTCGCTCAGGAATTCGGGGTTTCCATCAAGGATGTGACCACCTTCGTTCTTGGCGGCCACGGCGACACCATGGTGCCGCTGGCGCGGTATTCGACGGTTGCGGGCATTCCTCTGCCGGATCTGGTGAAAATGGGCTGGACCACAACGAAGCGGCTGGAGGAAATCGTGCAGCGCACACGCGATGGCGGCGCGGAAATTGTGGGGCTTCTGAAAACCGGCTCGGCCTTCTATGCGCCCGCCGCCAGCGCCATCGCCATGGCGGAATCCTATCTGGGCGATCAGAAACGGCTTTTACCTTGCGCAGCGCATCTGTCGGGCCAATATGGAGTAAAGGATCTTTATGTCGGCGTGCCGGTGATCATCGGCGCAGATGGCGTAGAAAAGATTGTGGAGATCAATCTGAACGCGTCGGAAAAGAAAATGTTCGATAAATCAGTAAGCGCGGTTCGCGATCTGATCGAGGCGTGCAAGAAAATAAATCCCGTTCTGTCAAAGCGCGGAAAAAAATAAGGGAAACGAAACGTTAAACTTCTATGGGTAGGTTGACTGGCCCATGGATGACCAGGGGTATTTTGAGAGGGCGCTTGAGCATCAGGACCCCGTGAAGGCGGCTGTCACGGCCGAAGGCCGGCGGGGCGACGGAAAGATTTGTTT
Organism: Alphaproteobacteria bacterium; assembly: GCA_003454415.1. Lineage (GTDB taxonomy): Bacteria > Pseudomonadota > Alphaproteobacteria > UBA11222 > UBA11222 > UBA11222. The sequence goes on along the minus strand of DMKG01000004.1, from coordinate 5,934 downwards.
GGCCACTCATTTCATACGGGACCCCTCGCGGCATGAATATTCACGAATATCAGGCAAAACAGGTTCTCAAAACTTTTGGCATTCCTGTGCCGCGCGGCGGCGTGGCGTTCACCCCTGACGAGGCGGTGAAGGTCGCGAATGCGCTGCGCGCCAAAAACTGGGTGCTGAAAGCGCAAATCCATGCGGGCGGCCGCGGCAAGGGCGGCGGGATCAAGGTGGTCAAATCCATCTCGCAGCTGAACGCGGAAGCCGAACAGATGCTGGGCATGACCCTGGTGACGCCGCAGACCGGCCCTGCAGGAAAGGTTGTGCACCGCATCTATGTGGAACAGGGCTGCGAGATCGAGCGCGAACTCTATCTCGCCTGTCTGGTGGACCGGGCCACTTCGCGCATCGCCTTCATCGCCTCCACCGAAGGCGGAATGGATATCGAGGAAGTCGCCGCCCGCACCCCGGAAAAAATCTTTACCCTGACGGTTGAGCCCGCCTCCGGCGTGCAGCCGCATCATGGACGGCGGATCGCCTTCGCCCTCGGGCTCGATCTTGATCTGGCCCGTCAGTGTCAGGAACTGGTCGAGCGCATCTATCATGCATTTCAGGAAACCGACGCCAGCCTGATCGAAATCAATCCCCTGGTGGTGGACCGGCAGGACAATCTCATCTGCCTCGACGCCAAACTGAATTTTGATGATAACGCGCTGTTCCGTCATCCGGAAATTGCGGGCCTGCGCGATGCTGCCGAAGAAGACCCGGTGGAGCTGGAGGCGTCCAAACGCGATCTGAATTACGTCAAGCTGGATGGCGAGATCGGGTGCCTGGTGAATGGCGCGGGTCTTGCAATGGCGACGATGGACATCATCCAGTTCTGTGGCGGCTCGCCCGCCAATTTTCTGGACGTGGGTGGCGGCGCCGACAAGGAAAAAGTCACGGAGGCTTTCAAGATCATTCTGCGCGATCCCAATGTGAAAGCCATTCTGGTCAATATTTTCGGCGGAATTCTGCGTTGCGACGTCATCGCCGAGGGCATCGTGGCGGCGGCCAGGGATGTGCGGCTGTCGGTTCCGCTGGTGGTCCGGCTGGAAGGCACCAATGTCGAGTTGGGACAAAAAATTCTCGATGAATCGGGACTGACCATTCTATCCGCCCATGAATTGGGCGAAGCGGCGGAAAAAATAGTCGCTGCGGTGAAAAAAGGAGCAAACTGATGGCTGTCCTCGTTGACAGAAACACCAAGGTCATCTGTCAGGGGTTTACGGGGGCGCAGGGTACGTTTCATTCTGAACAGGCGCTGGCCTATGGCACCAGAATGGTCGGCGGGGTCACGCCTGGCCGCGGCGGCATGAAACACATCAATCTGCCCGTTTTCGATACGGTCTCCGAGGCGGTCTCCAAAACCGGCGCGACCGCCAGCGTCATTTACGTTCCCCCCGCCTTCGCCGCCGACGCGATCCTGGAGGCGATCGACGCGGAACTGCCGCTGATCGTCGCCATCACCGAAGGCATTCCCGTGCTGGATATGGTCCGGGTCAAACGCACCCTCGCGGGATCGAAATCCCGTCTCATCGGCCCCAACTGTCCGGGCGTCATCACCCCTGATGAATGCAAGATCGGCATCATGCCGGGGCATATCCACCGGCGCGGCAGCGTCGGGATCGTCTCGCGCTCAGGCACGCTGACCTATGAGGCGGTGGCGCAAACCACCGCCGCCGGTCTTGGCCAGTCCACCTGCATCGGAATTGGCGGCGATCCTGTGGCGGGCACGAATTTCATCGACTGCCTGGAAATGTTTCTGGCCGACCCGGAAACCCGGTCCATCATCATGATCGGCGAAATCGGCGGATCGGGTGAAGAAGAGGCGGCGGAATTTCTGAAGCGGTCGAAAATCAAGAAGCCCATGGTGGGGTTCATCGCCGGGCGCACCGCCCCCCCTGGGCGGCGCATGGGCCATGCAGGAGCCATCATTTCCGGCGGCGGCAAGGGCGGCGCGGAAAACAAGATCGAAGCCATGCGCAGCGCGGGGATCACGGTTTCGGATTCCCCCGCCGCGCTGGGCGTCACCCTGAAACAGGTATTGGACGCATAACAGGATGAACGGAAGAAGGAGGGCGGATACCCCCGCCCGGGAGATCATGGCAGGCGAAAACAAAACAACGGCGCTGGAGCAAAGCTCTTTTCTTTTTGGCGCAAATGGCGCGTTCATAGAAAAGCTTTATACAGATTATCTGGCCAATCCGGACTCTGTCGACCCAAGCTGGCGGCAGTATTTCGCGGGACTTGGCGATACGGGCGCCGGCGGCGCGCACCCCGCATGGGCGCGCAAGGACTGGCCTCAGGTCGCCAATGGGGAGCTGGTCAGTGCGCTGGACGGCAACTGGGCGGCGCTGGAATCCGGGATCACCGCGAAAATAGAAGCTCTGACGCCGGGGGCGGCGAAGGAGGAAATTCACGCGAGCGCCAGTGATTCCATCCGCGCCATCATGCTGATCCGCGCCTACCGCATTCGCGGACACCTGCAGGCGAATCTCGATCCCCTTGGGCTTGTGAAATTCGAAGAGCATCCAGAACTGACGCCGGAAGCCTATGGATTTGGCGAAGACGACATGGACAGGCCGATTTTCATCAATGGTCTACTGGGCCTGGAAACGGCCACTGTCCGGCAGATTCTGGAGATCGTCCGCAAGGCCTATTGCGGGATGATCGCCGTTGAGTACATGCATATAGCCAATACGCAGGAACGGCTGTGGATTCAGGAGCGCTTCGAAGGCGCCGACAAGGAAATCAGCTTCACGAAGGAAGGCAAGCGCGCAATTCTGCGCAAGGTGATGGAGGCGGAGCTTTTCGAAGGGTTTCTGGCGAAAAAATACACCGGCACCAAGCGTTTCGGCCTGGATGGAGGGGAATCCCTGATCGCCGCTATCGAACAGATCATCAAGCGCGGCGGAGCAATGGGAATAAAGGAAATCGTCATCGGCATGCCCCATCGCGGCCGGCTCAATGTGCTGACCAGCGTGATGCAGAAACCTTATCAGGGGGTTTTCAACGAATTCCATGGCGGCTCCTCGACCCCGCTGGACGTGCAGGGGTCAGGCGATGTGAAATATCACCTGGGCGCTTCCGCGGACCGGGAGTTCGACGGTAATCTGGTGCATCTGTCGCTGACGGCGAATCCGTCCCATCTGGAGGCGGTCAATCCCGTGGTGCTGGGCAAGGCGCGGGCCAAGCAGGAAGCCTATGAAAGCGGTTTTGAAGCGGTCCTGCCGCTGCTGATGCACGGGGATGCGGCGTTCGCCGGTCAGGGCGTCGTTGCGGAGTGCTTCGGACTTTCCGGTCTGAAAGGTCACCGCACTGGCGGCACGATCCATGTAATCGTCAACAACCAGATCGGCTTCACCACCGCTCCCCACGCCAGCCGCTCCTCGCCCTACCCGTCTGACGTGGCGAAAATGGTGCAGGCGCCGATCCTGCACGTCAATGGCGACGATCCGGAAGCCGTCGTCTTCGCCGCGCGCCTCGCCACCGAATACCGCCAGACCTTCCACAAGGATGTGGTCGTGGACATGTTCTGTTACCGCAGGCATGGGCATAATGAGGGTGATGAGCCGTCCTTCACCCAGCCGCTGATGTACAAGCTGATCCGTAATCATCCCACCGTTCTGAAGCAATATTCCCGGCGGCTGATAGATGAAGGCGTCATTACCGAAACCGAGTATGTGGAAATGGAGGATCAGTTCCGCGGGTTTCTCGAAACGCAGTTTCAGTCAGCCGCCAATTTCAAACCGGAAAAGGCCGACTGGCTGGGCGGAAAGTGGCTGGGGCTGGAGACCGCCAGGGGCGGCGTCCGGCGCGGTGAGACGGCGGTAAACAAGAGCATGCTGTCGGCCATCGCCGGTCCGCTGACCACCGCTCCCTCCGGTCACAATGTGCACCGGACCATTCAGCGCCTTCTGAAGGCGAAGGCGGAGATGTTCGCCACAGGAAAAGGATTCGACTGGGCGACGGCGGAAGCGATGGCGTTCGGATCGCTCCTTCTCGAAGGGCACCGGGTGCGGCTGGTGGGCCAGGATTCCGCCCGCGGCACATTCAGCCAGCGTCATTCCGTCCTGATCGATCAGGAGACGGAGGAGCGATATATCCCACTCAATCATATCCGGGAAAAACAGGCGCGATTCGAGGTCGTCGACAGCATGCTGTCGGAATTTGCGGTGCTGGGGTTCGAATATGGCTATTCGCTGGCGGATCCCGATGCGCTGGTGATATGGGAGGCGCAGTTCGGCGATTTCGCCAATGGCGCGCAGGTGATCATCGATCAGTTCATCGCCAGCGGCGAAAGCAAATGGCTGCGTATGGGGGGTCTTGTCATGCTGCTGCCCCATGGTTATGAGGGGCAGGGGCCGGAACATTCCTCCGCAAGGCTGGAGCGTTACCTGCAACTCTGCGCCGAAGACAATATCCAGGTCGCGAACTGCACCACGCCCGCCAATTATTTCCATATCCTGCGCCGCCAGTTGCACCGGAATTTCCGTAAACCGCTGATCATCATGACGCCGAAATCG
>DMKG01000004.1:509-1186 GCA_003454415.1 Alphaproteobacteria bacterium | reverse complement strand
TCATCATGACGCCGAAATCGCTGTTGCGTCACAAACTCGTCGTGTCCGATGCGGCGGAATTCACCGGCGGCGCCTCTTTCCACAGGGTGTTGCGGGATCTGGCGGAAACACGCCCGGGGATCTCTCTGCCGCTGGCGAAGGACAGGGATATCGAACGGGTCATTCTTTGCAGCGGCAAGGTTTACTATGATCTGTTCGACGAACGCGAAAAGCGCGGCCTCAAGAATGTGCAGATCCTGCGTATCGAGCAGCTCTACCCTTTCCCAAGCGATGCGCTGTTGAAAGAGCTGACGCGCTTTCCCAACGCCAGGGTGATCTGGTGCCAGGAGGAGCCGCGGAATATGGGCGCCTGGAGTTTCGTGGATCCGCAGATCGAATGGATACTGACCAAGCTGAAAGCTGACCAAACGAGACCGCAATATGCCGGGCGCCAGGCCACGGCCTCCACTGCGACGGGACTTGGCTCCCGTCACGCCGAAGAAATGTCGGCGTTTCTGCAAACGGCGTTAGCCGGATAGGCGCAAGTTCAAAGGAACTGACGATGAGTATTGAAATACGCGTGCCCGTGCTGGGCGAATCTGTCACCGAGGCTACTCTCGCCAAATGGCTGAAGCAGCCAGGCGAGGCGGTGAATGCCGACGATCCGCTCTGTTCGCTGGAAACCGACAAGGTGACGC
>DMKG01000004.1:0-288 GCA_003454415.1 Alphaproteobacteria bacterium | reverse complement strand
CTGGAAACCGACAAGGTGACGCTGGACGTCCCCGCGCCCGCCAACGGAGCGCTGCTGAAACTCGCGGTGCAGGAAGGCGAGACCGTGGAAGTGGGGGCGCTACTGGCTTCCTTTGAAGAAGGCAAGGGCGCAGGCGCGGCGCGGCCCGCCGCGAAGGCGCAGGTCCAGGAAAGGGAGCCTGTTGCTGCGGTCGCCGCTGCAGGGGCAGGAGGCGCACGGCCCACCCGCCCGGCCGCCGCCCCGGTGGCGCTGCATGGGGCCGAATCCCCGAGCCTGGGGAGCCGCGGG
>DMKG01000091.1 GCA_003454415.1 Alphaproteobacteria bacterium | reverse complement strand
GCACCGGCTGCGGCGTGTGGACTTACGCCTTCATCTTTTAGCGGCTGATCCACGGCGAGGATCTCGCCCGCGTCCGCCACTATTCCCTCCGTCAGCGAAAAACCATAGGCAAAATCTTCAAGGTCAGCAGGGGTCGCCATCATGACGGCATAAGGTTCGCAATTATAGGCGATAGCGACAGGGGTTTCAGCCGCAAGCCTGTCACTCACGGCGTGAAAAGCCCCATGCCGGAAATGTGAAACCGGAGATTTGACGATGGCGGGATGCGCCAGGCCAAGGGTCATGGCGTTATTCCGCCGCAGGTAAAATGCGGGTGGCGTTCCTGCGGAATTCACCGCTTTCCGTCTGCCATTGCGACCAGGCATTGCTCGGGCGCACTTCGACGGCGGTCACCTTGTATTCCGGACAATTGGTCGCCCAGTCGGAATATTCCGTCGTCACCACATTGGCGGCGGATTCCGGATGATGGAAAGTCGTATACACAACGCCGGGCTGGATGCGCTCCGAAATCCGCGCGGTAAGCACGGTTTCACCCGTGCGGCTCATCAGGGCCACCTTGTCGCCATCGCGCACTCCGCGATGTTCCGCATCATGGGGGTGAATCTCCAGCACGTCCTCCTTGTGCCAGACAGAGTTTTCTGTTCGCCGTGACTGTGCGCCCACATTGTACTGGGTGAGAATGCGCCCGGTGGTGAGCAGCAATGGGAATCGAGGTCCCGTGCGTTCCTCTGTGGGCACATATTCCGTCAGCATGAAACGGCCCTTGCCCCGCACGAAGCCGCCGATATGCATGACCGGGGTGCCTTCAGGGGCGGCGTCATTGCAGGGCCATTGTACGCTGCCCACCCGGTCGAGCAGATCATAACTGACCTTGGCGAAAGTCGGCGTCAGTCTTGCGATCTCATCCATGATCTCGGAAGGGTGGGTGTAGCGCATCGGATAGCCCAGCGCTTCGGAAAGCGCCATGGTCGCTTCCCAATCCGCGAGGCCGGCGAGCGGCGCGGTCGCGCGTCGCACGCGGCTGATGCGGCGTTCCGCATTGGTGAAGGTGCCGTCCTTTTCCAGAAACGATGCGCCTGGCAGAAAGACATGGGCGTAAGATGCGGTCTCATTGAGAAACAGGTCATGCACCACCACGCATTCCATAGCCGATAGCGCGGCGATGACGTGCTTGCTGTTCGGATCTGACTGGGCGATGTCTTCGCCCTGGATGTAGATGCCCATGAAAGACCCGTCGAGGGCTGCATCCAGCATGTTGGGAATGCGCAGACCGGGTTCCGCATCCAGAGTCACGCCCCAGGCGGCTTCAAACAGGGCGCGGGTCGCTCCATCCGAAACATGACGGTAACCGGGATATTCATGGGGAAACGAGCCCATGTCGCAGGAGCCCTGAACATTGTTCTGTCCGCGCAGCGGATTGATCCCGACACCAGGCCGGCCAAGATTGCCGGTGGCCATGGCGAGGTTCGCCATGCCCATCACCATGGTGGTTCCCTGGCTGTGCTCGGTGACGCCAAGCCCATAGTAGATCGCCGAATTTCCGCCCTTTGCGTAGAGACGGGCGGCGTCGCGGATTTTCGCGGCCGGAACATCGCTGACCTTTTCTACGATCTCCGGGGAGTTTTCGGGCCGCAGGATGAATTCGCGCCAGCGCGCAAACTCTTCCGCATCGCAGCGCTCACGCACGAACGCCTCATTCACAAGCCCTTCCGACACAATTACATGCGCTATGGCGTTAATGATGGCTACATTGGCGCCCGGCCGTAATTGCAGGTGATGCGCCGCCCGCACATGGGGCGATTTGACGAGATCAATCCGGCGCGGATCGATGACGATCAGTTGCGCGCCTTCGCGCAGCCGGCGTTTCATCTGCGAGGCGAAAACAGGATGGGCGTCGGTCGGATTCGCGCCGATCACCATGATCACGTCCGCCTGCATGACGGAATCGAAATTCTGCGTGCCCGCGGAAGTCCCGAAAGTGGTTTTCAGGCCATAGCCGGTTGGGGAATGGCAAACCCTGGCGCAAGTGTCCACATTGTTGTTTCCAAAGGCGGCGCGGATCATTTTCTGCACCAGGTAGACTTCCTCATTGGTGCAGCGGGAACTGGTGACGCCGCCAATGGCGCCCCGGCCATATTTATTCTGTATACGTTTGAATTCAGCGGCGGTGTGGGAAATCGCTTCTTCCCAGCTCACCTCACGCCAGGGCTCGGTGATGGCGGCGCGGATCATCGGTCTGGTGATACGGTCCTTATGCGTCGCATATCCCCAGGCGAAACGCCCCTTCACGCAGGAATGCCCGTGATTGGCCTTGCCATCGTTATAGGGTGTCATGCGCACGACCTTGTCGCCCTGCAGTTCTGCGGCGAAAGAACAGCCGACTCCGCAATAGGCGCAGGTGGTCAGCACATGCCGTTGCGGCTGACCCATTTCGATCACGGGTTTTTCCATAAGCGTGGCGGTGGGGCAGGCCTTCACACAGGCGCCGCAGGATACGCATTCGGAATCGAGAAACGGCTCATTCATCCCCGCCGAAACATGAGAGGCGAAGCCCCTTCCGTCAATGGTCAGCGCGAAAGTGCCCTGCTGTTCCTCGCAGGCGCGCACGCAGCGCGAGCAGACAATGCATTTGGAGGGATCAAAGGTGAAATAGGGATTGGATTCGTCTTTCTCCGCTGACAGATGGTTTTCACCCTCGAAACCATAGCGCACGTCACGCAGGCCCACAGCGCCCGCCATGTCCTGCAATTCGCAATCGCCATTGGCCGCACAGGTCAGACAATCCAGCGGATGGTCGCTGATATAGAGTTCCATCACCCCGCGGCGCAACCGTGCAAGGCGTTCTGTCTGGGTGCTGATATCCATGCCCGCCTCAGCCGGTGTGGTGCAGGAAGCGGGCGCGCCCTTGCGGCCCTTGATTTCGACAAGACAGAGACGGCAGGATCCGAACGGCTCCAGCGTATCGGTCGCGCAGAGTTTCGGGATGCTGACGCCGGCGAGCGCCGCCGCCCGCATCACGGAGGTGCCAGCCGGGACCGCCACCTCGATGCCGTCGATTTTCAGCTTCACCGTGGCCGCCCCGGACTTTTCCGGGGTGCCCAGATCCGGGTTGAAATCCATGTCATAAGGCGCGGTCATGGGATTCCTCACTTACGGTTATGCGCAGGTGCGCGCCTGCCGGCGGCAAAATCTTCTGGAAAATGATCCAGCGCGCTCAGCACCGGCATGGGCGTCAGCCCACCCAGCGCGCACAGCGAGCCATCGCGCAATACTTCACACAAATCACGCACCAGCGCGGTGTTGTCAGCCACATTTTCGCCCTGCATGATCCTGTCCACGGTTTCCGCCCCGCGGGTTGAACCGATACGGCAGGGGGTGCATTTGCCGCAACTCTCAAGGGCGCAGAATTCCAGCGCAAAGCGCGCCTGTTCCGCCATGTCCACGGTATCGTCGAAGACCACGACGCCGCCATGGCCGATCATACCGGATTTTTCCGCGAAAGTCTCGTAATCAAATGGCGTATCCAGGAGGCTGACGGGCCAATAGGCGCCTAACGGCCCCCCCACCTGAACAGCGCGCACCGGCCGGCCGCTATTTGTTCCGCCACCGTAATCTTCGATGATTTCCCGCAAACTCAGGCCGAAAGCGCGTTCGATCAGGCCACCCCTGCGCACATTTCCCGCAAGCTGCACCGGCATGGTTCCGCGGGAACGGCCCATGCCGAAGTCCTTATAAAACGCCGCCCCCTCCGCCAGTATGGTTGGCGCGGCGGCAAGCGTCAGCACATTGTTGATGACCGTGGGCTTGCCGAACAGCCCGGACAGCGCCGGCAGCGGCGGCTTGGGCCGCACCTGTCCACGCCGGCCTTCCAGGCTTTCCAGCAGCGAAGTTTCCTCGCCGCAGATATAGGCCCCCGCGCCCAGGCGAAGCTCCAGTTCAAAACGGTGCGGGCTGCCCAGAATCTTTTCCCCCAACACGCCTTCCTGACGGGCGATTTCTACCGCACGGGACAGCTTCGCAAAGGCATGTGGGTATTCAGAGCGGAGATAGATAAAGCCCTTGTCCGCGCCTACTGCAACGCCTGCGATGATCATGCCCTCGATCAGCAGGAAGGGATCGCCTTCCATCAGCATGCGGTCGGCGAAGGTGCCGCTGTCGCCCTCATCGGCGTTGCAGACGACATATTTCTGCGCCCCCTGGGCTTCGGCCACTGTCCGCCATTTTATGCCTGCAGGAAAACCCGCGCCGCCACGGCCGCGCAGCCCTGATTGCACGATTTCCTCGACAATCCCGGCGGGCTTCATCTGCAGCGCGCGGCGCAAACCCTTCAGTCCCCCATGGGATTGATACGCCTCCAGAGACAGGGGGTCCGTGACGCCGCAGCGCGCAAAGGTCAGGCGCTGCTGGCTTTTCAGAAAGGGAATCTCCTCCACCAGTCCCAGACTCGCCCTGTGTCCGGGATCATCGAAAAGGGCGGGGACGCTTTCCGGGGTGACGCCGCCATAACCGATGCGCCCGCCAGGGGCGCCGAATTCCACCAGCGGCTCCAGCCAGAAGAGGCCGCGCGATCCGGTGCGGACCAGTTTTGTATCCAGCCCGCGTTTCCGGATTTCCATGAGGATGGCGTCGGCCACGTCATCCGCGCCTACGGAAAGCGCCGCTGAATCATCCGGCACAAAAATGAGCTGCGTCAACTGCGCACCCTCTGCATTACCTTCTCCGCATCCAGGCGCCCTACAAGCTGGCCATCGATCATCGCCGCCGGCGCGAGGGCGCAATTGCCAAGGCAATAGACCGCCTCCAGGGTGATCTCGCGATCGGAACTGGTCTCACCCAGCCGCACGCCGAGGGCTTTCTCCAGACTGGCGATCAATCCCATGGCGCCCATGGACTGGCACGCTTCGGCGCGGCAGATCTTCACCAGGCGCCGCCCGGACGCCTGCCGCCTGAAATCATGGTAGAAGCTCACAACCCCATGCACTTCGGCGCGGGTGAGATTGAGCATATCGGCGATAATGGGCAGGGCGCGGTCATCCACATAGCCGAAGGCGTCACTGACCGCATGCAGGATGGGCAGCAGAGGGCCCTCCAGATCTTTGAGGCGCAAGGCGATTTCCCGGACCCGCGCAGGATCGAATTCGGCTGCAAACCCTGGATTTGGCGTTTTGTTCATGGCCGGGATTATCCAGGATAAGCCCTTTTAACTCAATGCAGTTTTTTGGCTGCTGAGTTATTTGCGGAGGATGTGCCACTAGATCGGGACATCTCGTGTCCAGTCCAAAAAATCAATTGACAAATCGCTCATTTATTTGTTGATATATCTATCAATAAAGAAATGATTCATTTATTGGAAAATTCCGCGCAAGAAGCGCCGCCACAGGAAAACCGGAGGATCTGTAGATGTCAGCCAATCAGGCAACCAGGATAGATGTGAACAAAATTCCGCTGGATGAGATGGATGTCAGTGATCCGGTCCTGTTCCAGAACGATACGATAGGAGAATACTTCCGGCGGTTGCGCGCGGAAGATCCGGTGAATTATTGCGCCAAAAGCCCGAACGGCCCTTACTGGTCCGTCACCAAATTCAATGACATTGTCCGGGTGGATACGGATCACAAGACCTTTTCTTCGGATTCCGCCAATGGCGGCATCGTTCTCGGGGGGCTGGGAAACCCGGAACGCGAGTTTGGCTCCATGGGCGGGCTGGAAATGTTCATCGCCATGGACCCTCCCAAACACGATCTGCAGCGGAAGGTGGTCAGTCCTGTGGTGGCGCCCGCCAATCTGGAAGCTCTGGAACCGATCATACGTGAACGGGCGGGAGCAATTCTGGATTCCCTTCCCATTGGCGAGGAATTCGACTGGGTCGACAAGGTTTCCATCGAACTCACCACCATGACGCTTGCGACCCTGTTTGATTTTCCCTGGGAGGAACGCCGCAAGCTGACCCGCTGGTCCGATGTCGTCACTTCTACACCCGGCAATGGGGTGGAGTCCTGGGATCAGTGGAAACAGGAACTGATGGAATGCGGCATGTATTTCAAGGATCTCTGGGACCAGCGGGTAGGGGGAGAACAGAAGCATGATCTGATTTCCA
>DMKG01000226.1:7348-7718 GCA_003454415.1 Alphaproteobacteria bacterium | reverse complement strand
GGCGGCTATGCGGAAGAGGCGGCCATTGCCGCCGACCGGCTGGTCCCATTGCCCGATGCCATGGACTTCGCCACGGGGGCAGGGTTCATGCTGACCTATTGCACCTCGCTCTATGCGCTGGAGAATCGCGGCCAACTGCAGACCGGCGAAACTCTTCTGGTGCTTGGCGCCGCGGGCGGCGTCGGGCTTGCGGCCGTGGATCTGGGAAAAGCCATGGGGGCGCGGGTCATCGCCGCCGCCTCCAGCGCGGACAAGCTGGAAAAATGCAGGGCGATGGGCGCGGCGGAGATCATCAATTACGAGACGGAAGACCTGAAGGAACGCGTGCGCGAGCTCACCCAGGGGGCCGGCGCCGATGTGATCTATGATC
>DMKG01000226.1:0-7158 GCA_003454415.1 Alphaproteobacteria bacterium | reverse complement strand
GGCGCCGATGTGATCTATGATCCCGTTGGGGGCCAATACGCCGAACCGGCGCTGCGCGCCAGCGCCTGGAAGGGGCGCTATCTGGTGGTGGGCTTCGCCAATGGGGCGATTCCGCGCATGCCGCTCAACCTGACCCTGCTGAAGGGATGCGAGATCGTGGGGGTGGACTGGGGTCAGTTCAGCGCGCGCTTTGCGGGCGAAGCTGCACGGGTGCTGACGCGGCTGATGCGCCTCTTCGCCGAGGGCGCGATCACGCCCTGCGTCACCCAGACCTATCCTCTGGCGCGGGCGGGGGATGCGCTGCGCGATCTGCTCTCGCGCAGGGTGATCGGCAAGGCGGTGCTGCTGCTCGATGAGGGGGCATAGACTGGGGAACGGCTTCCAAAAAGCGTTCAGCGCGCCAGCGCCAGTGGCGAAGAAGGAAGTATCGTGATCGCGAGGACGCGCTCATGAGCCCAAGAGCGAATGAGCAAGCCCGGCCCGCGTATGTCGGTACGCCGGGTGAGGTCTTCTGCGCGTTTTTCAAGCTCGGCCTGACCTCATTCGGCGGCCCGATCGCGCATCTGGGCTATTTCCGCGAGGAACTGGTGGTGCGCCGCAAATGGATCGATGAGGCCGGCTACGCTGATCTTGTCGCTCTCTGCCAGTTCCTGCCCGGTCCGGCGAGCAGCCAGGCCGGGTTTGCTCTCGGTCTGTTGCGCGGCGGTCCGCTCGGCGCGCTTGCCGCCTGGACTGCCTTCACGCTCCCATCGGCCATCGCGCTGATGGTGTTCGCAAGGGGCGCTGCTGTTTTTGCAGGGCCTCTCGGCAGCGGCTTATTGCATAGTCTGAAAATCGTGGCCGTAGCTGTCGTGGCGCAGGCCGTGTGGGGCATGGCGCAGACCCTTTGCCCTGACCGGCAGCGGGCGGGTATTGCGCTTTTCGCGGCGCTGATCGTTAGCTACATGGCGGGGCCGGCCGGCCAGGTCGCAGCCATTCTGACCGGTGGTCTTGCCGGTCTGTGGTTCTGCCGGGGCGCGCCAGCGAACATTCCGGCTCACCTGAGCATCCCGGTTTCACGCCGTGCAGGCGCCCTCATGCTCGCCCTGTTCTTCGTGCTGCTGATCCTGCTTCCCGTTATTAGGGCCGGCTTTCCAGCACAAGGGCTGGCGCTGTTTGATTCATTCTATCGGTCGGGGGCGCTCGTCTTTGGCGGCGGTCATGTCGTGCTGCCCCTGCTTGAGGCGGAACGCGTGCAGTCCGGCTGGGTTAGCCAGGATTCCTTCCTCGCGGGATATGGCGCGGCGCAAGCGATTCCGGGTCCACTGTTCACCTTCGCCGCCTATCTTGGCTGGATGATGGATCCGGAGCCGGATGGCGCCGCAGGGGCAATCATCTGTCTGATCGCCATATTCCTGCCGGGCCTGCTGCTTCTGGCTGGCGCGCTGCCTTACTGGGACGCGCTCCGCACGCGCCCGAGGGCGCAGGCGGCGATGCGTGGCGCGAACGCCGCTGTCGTCGGCCTGCTCGGAGCGGCGCTCTGCCACTTGGTCTGGACGGGGGCAATTCTGAGCATATATGACTTCGCCCTTGCGCTGCTGGGATTCATTCTGCTGACGGTCTGGAAGACGCCGCCGTGGATAGTTGTGATTGTGCTCGCCGCCGGCGGCGCAGCGCTGGCTCTGAATCTGGATCCCGCTCATTGGCCGTCTCGCCCCTAAAAGTTATGAAAAGAGGCGTGTGGCGACGATCAGGGCGCGGCCCAGTCCTCCATAGCGAGGGTGTGCTTGTTCCCGTTCGCTCAGTCTTTTCTTGGGACCCAGGAAGAAAAACTAACTTATGAGGTGCGAATGGACCCGAGGCAGGATGGTGGGCCCGGCAGGATTCGAACCTGCGACAACACCGTTATGAGCGGTGGGTTCTAACCGCTGAACTACAGGCCCGCACAGCCTATAGCAGGAATTTTCCGGCAAAAGAAGATCAACAAGGGAAATTTGCGGCGCGTGTTCCGCAGGCGCGGGCCCCGCATTGCGCCTCCGGCCGGGATCGCGTAAAACGCGCTTTCATCCGCTTCCCGCTTTGCGCAGGGGGCGGTCCTTCCAGAACACATGCGTTTCAGGAGCGTTAAATGGCGTCCTATCAATATGTCTATGTGATGCAGGATCTCGGCAAGTCCTATCCGGGCGGGCGGCAGGTGCTCAACAATATCCGGCTGTCTTTTCTGCCGGGGGCGAAGATCGGCGTGTTGGGCGTCAATGGCGCCGGTAAATCCTCCCTGCTGCGCATCATGGCCGGTGTGGACAAGGAGTTTCAGGGCGAGGCCTGGCCCGCCGAGGGCGTGAAAATCGGTTATCTGGCGCAGGAGCCCGATCTGAACCCGGACAAGGATGTGTGGGGCAATGTGATGGAAGGGGTGGCGGAGACCCGGGCGCTGCTGGATGAATTCGAAACCGTGTCCGCCGCCTTCGCTGAACCGATGGACGATGACGCCATGAACGCGCTGATCGAGCGCCAGTCCGCGCTGCAGGAAAGGATCGATGCGCTCAACGCCTGGGATCTCGATTCCCGTGTGGAAATGGCGATGGATGTGCTGCGCTGTCCTCCCGGAGATGCGGCGATCGCGACGCTTTCCGGCGGTGAGAAGCGCCGGGTCGCCTTGTGCAAATTGCTGTTGTCGCAACCGGACATGCTGCTGCTGGACGAACCGACCAACCATCTCGACGCGGAATCCGTGGGCTGGCTGGAAAACTTTCTGAAGGAGTATGCGGGCACGGTGTGCATTGTCACCCATGACCGCTATTTTCTGGATAACGTCACCGGATGGATTCTGGAACTGGATCGCGGCCGCGGCATTCCCTATGAGGGAAATTATTCCTCCTGGCTGGTGCAGAAGAGCAAACGCCTGCAGCAGGAAGAGCGCGAAGCCGCCGCCGCCCAGGCGGTGCTCGACCGCGAACTGGAGTGGATACGCCAGTCGCCCAAGGCGCGCCAGGCCAAGAACAAGGCGCGCGTTTCCGCCTATTCCGACCTTCTGGCCAGGTCCGAGGCGCGCGAACGCGCTTCGGGCAAGGCGCAGATCATCATCCCGGCCGGGCCTCGGCTGGGGGATGTGGTGCTCGAAGCCCAGAATGTGACCAAGGGGTTTGGCGACAGGCTGCTGATTGACAAGCTTTCCTTCCGTCTGCCGCCCGGAGGCATCGTCGGCATCATCGGTCCGAACGGCGTGGGCAAGACCACCCTGTTCCGTCTTCTGACCGGCGCGGAAAAGCCCGATTCCGGAAGTCTGAAATTCGGCGAGACGGTGCAGCTTGGATATGTGGATCAAAGCCGGGATGCGCTCGATCCGGGCAAGACGGTGTGGGAGGAGATTTCCGGCGGCGCCGACATGCTGGCCCTCGGCAAGATCGAGATGAACAGCCGGGCCTATGTGGGGGCGTTCAACTTCAAGGGAACCGACCAGCAGAAAAAGGTGGGGCAGCTTTCCGGCGGCGAGCGCAATCGGGTGCATCTGGCGAAGATGCTGAAATCCGGCGCCAATCTGCTGCTGCTCGATGAGCCGACCAATGACCTCGACGTGGATACGCTGCGCGCGCTGGAAGACGCGCTGGTCGATTTCGCGGGCTGCGCCATGGTCATCAGCCATGACCGGTGGTTTCTCGACCGCATCGCCACCCATATTCTGGCCTTCGAGGGCGAAAGCCATGTGGAATGGTTCGAAGGTAATTACGAAGAATATGAGGCGGACAAGCTGCGGCGCCTGGGGGCCGAAGCCGCCCGTCCGCACCGGGTGAAATTCAAGAAGCTCAGCCGTTAGAAGGAGGCAGGGGCGCCAGCAGTTACTGGCTGACGGTGACTTCCTTCCCGGCATTGATATCGGCGGAGATATTGCGCAGCCGTTCTATCAGCGCGCCGATATCGCCATTGTTCTGCTGGATGATGGCGGAGAATTCCGACCGCTGGGTAAGGGCCATGCTGATCCCTTCTATGGTCAGGTCGATGACCTTCAGGGCTTCGCCCTCCTCGCGCAGGCGCCAGTCAACATGCACGGGCTCGGGGTTTTTGGGGTGAACGAACAGGGTTTTGACGATATATTCGTTCTCCCCAGTCCGCAGGGTTTTACTGATGGTGTATTTCGATTCCGTATAGTCTTTCAGCCTTCCGGCATAGGCGGCGATGACATAATCACTGAACAACGCCTGATATTCGGCCTGTTGCTCGGGATTGGCGCGCCGCCAGTTGGGACCGAGCACGAAGCGGCCGACGCGCTGCAGATCCACGCCTTCCGAGAGCAGTTCCCGGAATCTCGAAAAACGTTCGGCTTCGCTGATATCCTTGGCCCGCAAGGCGGCAAAGGCGTTGTTGGTCAGTTCCGTCACGAAGGCCGAGGGGGCGGCGGCGGCCTGGGCCGTGGCGTGAAGGAACATCGTGATGGCCAGCAGTCCCGCCCAGAATGGCAGACGTATGTTACGCATGATGCAGTTCATATTCGTATCCATCAAATCATCATTGACGGCGCGCATCCGGCGCGCCTTCGCGTCTCTCAATATTCCTCGTCGAAATCCGGCAGATTATCGAGGTCCGTCTCGCCATCCCGGATGAGGTCATTCATCCGCTGACGGTAAAGGCTGCGGATGGCGGCGTAATAATCGACCGAGGTTCTTTCCAGTTCATCGAACTCATCCAGCACCTGGTGACGCTGATCGATCGCATCGACGCCATACAGGGCGTAATTGACCTCTCTGTGATCGTCAAATACATAAGTCAGCGGATCTGTCAGAATATCCACGGCGAACCCCGCCGCATCCCGCGGCGGCAGCGGCCCCAGAATGGGCAGCATGAGATAAGGACCGGAAGAAACGCCCCAATATCCCAGGGTCTGGGCGAAGTCTTCATCGTGATAGGCGTAACCCATGTTTTCGGCCGGGTCGAAGAAGCCGAAAAAGCCGATAGAGGTATTGATCACAAAACGCGCCAGAGTGGCGCTCGCCCGGCCTGGCTTGGCCTGGAGCAGGTCATTCAGGAAAATCACCGGGCTTTCCAGATTGTCCAGGAAATTGGTGTTCGATTCCCGCACAGGCCGGGGAAGGACAGTCCGGTAAGTGATGGCGGCTGGCCGCAGAAGGACCTTGTCAAATCCCTGGTTGAATGCGAACACCGCGCGGTTCATCGGCTCCAGCGGGTCGTTCGCTTCCTTGTAGGCCGCATAAGCATCCTTGTCGTCCGGCGAAGGGGCGGTCGCGCAGGCGGAAAACAGCAGGGCCGAGGATAGCGCAAGCACGCAAACGCGGCGTGAATTCTTCAATGAAACGAGATCAATCACCTGGATGACACTCCACTGGTCCTTGCTGTCATGGATTAGATGCGCGGCCCGGGAGTGGGCCTGATTCTTGGCAGACGGATACTGTTCTATACGAAAAGATTTATCGAGTCCTTATTGGTGATTACGCTTTTGTGACATTCGGCCAAACTGTTCCAGTTGCGTGAAAAAGCATCACGCCCCTATCGTTTCATGGGCGGTTCCGGCTTTCTGTGCTGGCGCCGCTTCGAGGAAATATTAACCGAGAATCCCGGTATATCAACTCGTACGGAGCCATCGGCGGATCAATTTGTCTTTGTTGTGACAAGAATGTAATCAGAATCAAAACTTGCATATAATATAAACATATGTTTATATCTCCATAATCATATGGAATGGCGGGTCTTCATTCATGGATGATTTATTGATGGGCTTGCGGGCTTCGGCCGAACCGACACGCTTGCGTATTCTGGCGCTGCTTGTCCAGGGGGAGCTGTGCGTCTCGGAACTCACGCGGATTCTGGGTCAGAGCCAGCCAAGGGTCAGCAGGCATCTGAAGCTGTTATGCGATGCGGGTCTGGTCACGCGGTTTCCGGAAGGGGCTTCTGTGTTTTACCGTCTCGCCGACCATGGGGCAGGCAATCTTCTGGCCTGCGCCATTACTCAGTTACTGCCGTGTTCGGACGAGACGCTCAAGGGGGACAATTCCCGTCTTTCTCTTATCCGTCAGGAACGGTCGCGTCTGGCTGCCGAATATTTTTCCAGAAATGCCGGGGAGTGGGACAAGATCCGCTCGCTCCATGTTTCAGAGGAGGCCGTGGAAACGGCCATAAGGGAAATCCTGGGTTCCGGTCCGGTCTCCCATGCGCTGGATCTGGGAACAGGAACCGGACGTATTCTGCAATTGCTGGCCGGCATTGCTGGAAAGGCGACGGGAATTGACTGTAACCGGGAGATGCTGGCGATCGCCCGCGCCAATCTGGAAAAGGCCGGTCTGAACGGTTTTCTCGTCCGCCAGGCGGAAGTGCAGAATCTGCCCCTGGCATCCGGATGTGTGGATCTGGTGACGGTGCATCAGGTTCTGCATTATCTGGATCATCCCGCCGCAGCGCTCCGGGAAGCGGCGCGGGTGCTGAAAACGAACGGCCGCCTCTTGATTGTTGACTTCGCCCCCCATGACATAGAAGAACTGCGTCACGCCCATGCGCATCGCCGTCTGGGCTTTTCCAGTCAGGAAGTCGCTTCCTGGTGCGCCTCGGCGGGTCTGGAGGTCGTGCAGCTCAGGCATTTGCCCCCCGCCTCACGGCAGGGGCTGACTGTTTCCATCTGGCTGGCCCGGCGGGTGGAAAAGCCACTGGAGGCAATGGCATCACAACCGTTACAGCAGGAGTTTGTCGCATGACGCTGCCGCCAGAACCGTCCGGCCCCGCATGGATACTCCCGCAGAAGGAGGGTGCGCCGGCGCGCGCCCTCAACGTGTCCTTTGAATTCTTTCCGCCCAAGACCCAGGAGATGGAGGAGGTTTTGTGGCGCTCGATCACCCGGCTTGCGCCGTTCCGGCCAAAATTCGTGTCTGTCACCTATGGCGCCGGCGGCTCCACCCGTCAGCGCACTCATGACACGGTCAGGCGCATCCTCCAGGAAACGGACCTCACTCCGGCCGCGCATCTGACTTGCGTCGGCGCAACGTGTGACGAGGTGGACCAGGTGATCAGCGATTACTGGGAGGCGGGCGTTCGTCATATCGTCGCCCTGCGCGGCGATCCTCCGGAAGGTCAGAGCAAATATTCGCCCCATCCCGGCGGTTATGCCTACGCCTCGGATCTAGTCGCGGGCATTCGCCGGATCGGGGATTTCGAAATCAGCGTCGCCGCCTATCCCGA
>DMKG01000231.1:4449-4663 GCA_003454415.1 Alphaproteobacteria bacterium | reverse complement strand
GGTTCAGCTTTGCCTAACCCTTCGCTGATGCGGGCATGAAGGTCATGGTCGCCGATATCGAGGCGGAAGCCGCCAGGCGCGCAGCGGACGAGTTGACCGGCAAGGGCCATGAGGCCGCCTGGGTGCAGGTGGACGTCACCAGTCTGGACGCCATGAAGGCGGCCGCCCAGAAAACCGTGGACACTTTCGGCAAGGTGCATGTGCTCTGCAACAA
>DMKG01000231.1:0-4225 GCA_003454415.1 Alphaproteobacteria bacterium | reverse complement strand
AAGGTGCATGTGCTCTGCAACAATGCCGGGATCGGGGTGTTCGGGCACAGCGAAACCTGCGACATGCGCAACTGGCACTGGGTCGTGGACGTCAATCTGTGGGGCGTGGTGCATGGGCTGCAGGCTTTCGTGCCGCTGATGCTCGCCCATGGCGAACCGGCCCATGTCTCCAGCACCGCGTCGATGGCCGGCATGGCTGGCTTGCGCGGCGCAGGACCGTACAACGCCACCAAATTCGCCGTGGTGGGCATCATGGAGACCTTTGCCGCGGAGCACCGCAAGGACAATCTCAGCGCCTCGGTCCTGTGCCCGGGCCTGGTCGCCACCAATATCGCCACATCCACCCGCAACCGGCAGGACAAATATGGCGGCGCCTCCAGGCCCAGCGACAGGGGCATTTCCGCCACCGAGCTGGCGAAGGGCCTGAACCCCGACGCGGTGGGCCGCCAGGTGCTGGAGGCGATTCTCGATGGCCAGTTCTATATCTTCACGGATCCCAGCCTGCGGCATATCATCGAAACCCGCAGCAAGCGCATCCTGCAGGGCTATGACTGGGCCGCCAACTGCAAGGCGCTGAAAGGGGAGAAACAGGCAGGCCCCCTGCCCGGCGGCCTGCTGACAAAATAGGGCTTCACGACAAAGCGGGGCGGTCAATGCCCCGCATCACAACAGACAGGGAGACGTCTGCAAAGACAGACGGGCGAAAAGCATGAAAGACGTTAAAGGAAAAACAGCCTTCATCACTGGCGCGGCCAGCGGCATGGGGCTTGGCATGGCGCGGGCCTTCGCGGCCGCGGGCATGAAGGTGATGATCGGCGACATCGAAGCCGCCCCGGCGCAGCGCGCCGCGGACGAGCTGAAGGCGAAGGGGCTGGAAGCCGCCTCGGTTCAGGTCGACGTCACCAAGCTGGAATCGGTTCAGGCCGCGGCCAAGAAAACCATCGACACCTTCGGCAAGGTGCATGTGATCAGCAATAATGCCGGCGTCGCCGTGGGCGGTTACAGCGAAACCTGCAATCTGCGCAATTGGAACTGGGTGGTGGACGTCAATATGTGGGGCGTCGTGTATGGGTTGCAGACTTTCGTGCCGCTCATCATGTCGCATGGGGAAGGCGGTCATGTGATCAGCACCGCCTCCATGGCGGGCATGGTCGGCCTGCGCGGCGCTGGCCCCTACAACGCCACCAAATTCGCCGTGGTCGGCATGATGGAGACCTTCGCCGCCGATCACCGCAAAGATAATATCGGCGCATCCGTATTGTGCCCCGGCGTGGTCGCCACCAATATCGGCAATTCCGGCCGTAACCGCGGGGATGCGTATGGCGGCACGGTCGAGCCGAACCCGCGCGACCGCACAGCCGAGATGCTGTCGAAGGGCCTCGATCCTGACATTGTCGGCCATCTGGTGCTGGAGGCGATCCAGGCGGATCAGCTCTACATCTTTACCGATCCCGGGCTGAAACACCTGATCGAAACCCGCTGCAAGCGCATCACTGACGCCTATGACTGGGCCGCCAACTGCAAGTCGCTGAAAGGCGTGAAGCAGTCGGGTCTGCTGCCGGGGTAGGTTTTTTTCTGGAGAGATCGAGCTGCAACTCACTCTCTCCAGCGTCATTGCAGGCGGAGCGAAGCAATCCGGAGCCGCACATAAAGCCTGTGCTCTGTGACTCCTGGATGGCTTCGCCTCCCTGTTCCTCTTTGTGAGGTTGAGACGGCATATTCCGTCCAGGGGTCATTACGTAACAGGAGAAGGACATGAAAGTAGGTTTTATCGGCGTCGGCCATATGGGCGGCCCCATGTGCCGCAACATCATCAAGGGCGGCCATGACGTCACGGTCTTCGACCTCAGCGCCGCAGCCGTCAAGACCTGTACGGATCTGGGCGCGAAAGCGGGAGCTTCCCCCAGGGAAGTGGCGGCCCAGTCCGACGTGGTGATGACCTCGCTGCCCATGCCGAAAGATGTGGAGGCGGTGGTTCTGGGACCGGACGGCGTCATCGAGGGCGCGAAGCAGGGAACGATCTATATTGACCTTTCCACCAATTCGCCCGCCATGATCCGCAAGATCGCCGCCGCGCTGGAGCCGAAGGGCGTCACCATGCTGGACGCGCCGGTATCGGGCGGCGCCATTGGCGCGGAAAAGAAGACCATCGCCATCATGGTTGGAGGCGACAGGGCCGCCTATGACCGGTGCATGCCGGTGTTTGAAAGCTTCGGCCAGAACATCTCCCATCTTGGCGCGCTGGGCAGCGGCGCCATCGCCAAGATCGTCAACAATATGCTGGCCTTCTGCAACATGGCGGCGGCGGCGGAAGGGCTGATGCTGGGGGCGGCGGCGGGCATCGACCCCGAAGCGCTGAACGAAGTGATCCGCAACAGTTCCGGCAACTCCATGGCCTATCGGGGCGTCGCCCACAAAACCCTCAACGGCGACTGGTCCGCCACCTTCACCATCGATCTGGCCTACAAGGACCTGCATCTGGCGCTGGAAATGGGGGATGAGCTAGGCGTCCCGCTGGCGCTGGGATCACAGACCCATAACCTGATGCGCATGGCCAAAGGGATGGGGTTTGGCGGCGACGACGCCACCGCCCTGATGCGGGTGTATGAAAAGGCGCTGGGGCGCGAAGTGCGGGCGAAGCGCAAATAACCTGCACGGAATAGGCGGCAAACCCTGGTAACAACGAGAATAAGAAGGCGGGGGATGACAAATTTGGATGAAGGGGTAGCCGCCCCGATGGTGACGCCGGATCATCCTCCGGCGGTGCTCTATCGCAGGCCCTATGTCAACTACGTCATCGGCGTCTTGACCACAGTATATGTGTTCAATTTCGTTGACCGGCAGATCCTTTCCATCCTGATGCAGCCCATCAAGGAGGAAATGCAGATTTCCGACACGGCGCTGGGCTTTCTTTCCGGCATCGCCTTCGCGCTGTTTTACGCCACCCTTGGCATTCCCATAGCGCGGCTCGCGGACCGCTGGTCCCGGGTGAACATCATCACCATCAGCCTGTCTCTGTGGAGCCTGATGACCGCGGTCTGCGGACTGGCGCAGAATTACTGGCAATTGCTCATATCCCGGATTCTGGTAGGAGTGGGAGAGGCCGGCGGAGGGCCCTCCTCGCATTCGCTGATCGCCGATTATGTGCCCATGGAAAATCGCAGCACCGCGCTGGGCATATTCGCCCTGGGCGTGCCGCTTGGCCTGTTGTTCGGGTTCCTGATCGGCGGCTGGCTGGAGGAGCTGTATGGCTGGCGCGTGGCCTTTCTGTCGGTAGGCCTTCCCGGCCTCCTGCTGGCGGTGGTGGTGCGGCTTACCCTGCGTGAACCGCCGCGCGGTCACGCCGATGGCGGAGCCCGCGTGGCGGCGGCCGCCCAGCCCCCCATCCGGGATGTGGCGCGCGCCCTGTGGAAACAGAAATCGTTCCGGCATCTGGCGCTTGCGACCGCCGTGCAGGCGATCGCCGGTTATGGCGTCATTCAATGGGTGCCCAGCTTTCTGCACCGGAGCCACCAGATGACCAGCGGCGAGATCGGGACGGCGCTCGCGCTTATTCTCGGCGTTGGGGGGGCGATAGGAACAGCGGCGGGAGGGTATATCGCAGACCGCATGGGGAAGCGCGACATGCGCTGGCAATTATGGATTCCGGCGATCGGCGCCATGACGGGGGCCCCCTTTGCTTTTGGGATTTATCTTGCTCCCACGGCGCTGGAGACCCTGGCCTGGTTCGCCGTGCCCATATTGTTCATCAACGCCTATCACGGCCCGGCTTTCGCTATGACCCAGGCATTGGCGCCGGTCAGCATGCGGGCCATGGCGGCGGCGGTGCTTCTCTTCGTGCTCAATATCATCGGATTAGGGCTGGGGCCCCAGCTTGTCGGCATCGCCAGCGATCTGCTGCATCCCCTGTACGGGAATGAATCGCTTCGCTATGCGCTGTTATGCGTATCCATGGTGTATGTATGGGCGGCGGCGCATTTCTGGATGGGGGCGCGGACTCTGCGTCAGGATCTGGCCTCGGTGACGAAATGACGCCCACTGACCCTTCTTCCAGTCTTTTCAGCAGGCCCTATCTTCGCTATGCCATGGGCATATTGACGGCCGTCTACATGTTCAATCTGATCGATCGTCAGATTCTCTCCATTCTGATGCCTGCGATCAAAGAGGAAATGCAGCTTTCCGACACAGCGCTGGGCTTTCTGTCCGGCATCGCCTTCGCGCTGTT
>DMKG01000142.1 GCA_003454415.1 Alphaproteobacteria bacterium | reverse complement strand
ATCGCCGGGTTTGGCGATTTCGGTTTCATGCCCGATATAGAGCCAGCAGCGGTCGAAGATCCGCTGCTGCTCCTGCAGAAAAACCTCGTGCTCGATGAAGGCGGTGCGCGCAACCTTGAACAGGCCCTGCTCGCCATCATCAATCACATACAAACTGCGGCTGTTGCCCGACTGTTTTTCGATCATTGCATGTTTTTCCCGGTTTATTCCGCCGCCGCCTCCATTGGCGCAGGCGTCATCAGTCTGTTCCAGTGCCGCCAGAAGGCGCGCATCTGCAATTCGTCATTCGTTCCGGGTTTCTCCCGAACCATCCCCTTGGAGATGTCGTTCCACGCAACGGCGCGCAGATTCCTGTAGCCGCGCTGGCACATTTCCAGCGCCTCCACATCGTCCGGCGTGGCGAAGCCGCCCGGCCCCAGAAATTCCAGAAAGTTGAACAGACGCCGCTGGCGCATGTCGGCGTTTTCCTCCCGCGGGCCCAGAGCCCAGGCGTTCACCGTCATGCGGTCCGGACTGAGCGGATAGAAAGTGCGCACGGTGATGGCCATCACGTCATTGATCACGAGATTGGGAAAGATCAGAAGATTGCGGTTCAGGCTGGACATGCGTTCCGCCTTTTCCGCACCGGCGCGCGCGGCGAGCCGCGCCTTGATATCCGCGACATCCTGCTTTGCGGCTTCGCCCCAGGTCGGCACCCATTGGGCGATGGGCCGCCCCCAGGGTGAGGAATATTCGATCACCGCATGGCCATTATCCAGCGCATGGGCGCCGCCCGCCATGCCCACGCGCGCCAGCGCGCCGCTATTGGCGAGATAATCCATATAGGTCGCATGGGTCATCGCCGCGTGATAGCCGTCTATGCTGTTTTCCGTCAGCAGCTTCCAGTTGGCGTCGATGGCGTAGGATTGCGTCCCGCCAATGATTTCCATTCCGGTTTCCGCCTGATCCACCACCAGATCGATGAATTCCTTCGCATTGCCCAGATAATTTTTCAGGCTTATCGCGTTGCGGTCGAAATTGATGAAATAGAACCCCTGGTAACTTTCCAGCCGCTCCACCCGGGCGAGATTGAGGGCGCCGCCCTCGTTGAGGCGCGCGCAATAGGCTTCCTTGCCCGGCTGATCCATCAGCGCGCCGTCATTGGAAAACACCCAGCCGTGATACATGCAGACAAAGGCTTTCGTATTGCCCTTGGCTTCACGGCAGACCAGCGCCCCGCGATGGGTGCAGGTGTTGTAGAAGGCGTTGACCGCCCCCGCCTGGTTGCGCGCCAGGATCAGATTGCGCCCGGCGAGGATGCGGTTGACGAAATCGCCGGGTTTGGCGATTTCGGATTCATGCCCGATATAAAGCCAGCAGCGGTCGAAGATACGCTGCTGTTCCTGCGCCAGCACATCATCAGACACAAAGGCCGTGCGCGCCACCTGGAACAGGCCGCGTTCGCGGTCCTCCCTTACATAGACGTCTTGCGGCATCCTGACGGCGGCCTCCCATTTGTTTTTGTTTCAGCCTACACCAGAATACGGAGTATGCTGAAGCATTAAAAACAGGTTGTCAGGGGGATGCGCCATGGACGATGATGAACTGATTTCCAGTCTGTCCGGCCCCATGGGCTGGACGCGCCGGGAAATCCTGGATCTGGTGGATGAAAACCGCGGCACGCTCGATCCGCGTATCTACACCGATGAACGCCTGTACCAGCTTGAACTGGAGCGGATTTTCGGCCGCGCCTGGATCTTTGTTGCGCATGAGGCGCAAATTCAGAAACCCGGAGATTTCTTCGCCACCTATATCGGAGAAGACCCGGTGCTGGTGGTGCGCCAGAAGGACATGTCCATCCGCGTATTCCTGAACCAGTGCCGTCATCGCGGCATGAAACTGTGCCGGGCGGACGCCGGCAACGCCCGCGCCTTCACCTGTTCCTACCATGGCTGGGCGTATAACACCGCTGGCGATCTGGTGAGCGTGCCCTTTGAAAGCAACGCCTATTATAACGAAATCGACAAGTCGAAATGGGGCCCCGTCCAGACGGCCAAGGTGGAAATCTACAAGGGCCTGATCTTCGCGACCTGGGATCCGAACGCCCCCACTCTCGGGGCCTATCTGGGGGAGGCCAGATGGTATATGGACGCGTTTCTGGACCGCATGGAAGGCGGCACCGAAGTCATCGGCGGCGTCACCAAATGGGTGATCGGCTGCAACTGGAAATTCGCCGCCGAACAGTTCTGCAGCGACATGTATCACGCCCCTTTCAGCCATGCGTCCCCGACAATCGCGGCGCTTCCCGACGGCGTGCCGCCGGAATTCGCCAAATGGCCGGATTCCGGCGTGCAGTTCCGCGCCATTACCGGCGGTCACGGCACGGGATTTTTCACCGGGCCGGAGAAATTCATTCCGGTCGAGCAGCGCGAGGACCGGCTGCTGCTGGGCCTGATCGGCCCCGCCGCGGGCAAGTTCTACGCCCGCGAATCCCGCGAATCCTGCCGCCAGCGGCTGGGAGATATCCGCGCTGACCGCATCAACGGCGCGCATATGACGATCTTTCCCTCGCTTTCCTTTTTGCCCGGGGTGCAGACCCTGCGCGCCTGGCATCCGCGCGGGCCCAATGAAATCGAAGTCTGGGCGCTGACCGTGGTGGACAAGGCCGCGCCGCCCGAAGTCAGGGAGGAATACCGCACCGGCGTCATGCGCACGTTCAGCGCAGGCGGAATGCTGGAACAGGATGACGGCGAAAACTGGGTGATGATCCAGCAGGGCCTGCGCGGCTTCAAATCCCGTCAGACGCATTTCAACGCATCCATGGGCAAGGGCCACGCCAAAACCAATGATCCGGAATGGCCTGGCGTGACCGGCAATGTCTATGGCGAGGAAGCGGCGCGCGGCTTTTACGCCCATTGGGCGAAGATGCTGGCCACCGACGACTGGGCCTCCCTCTACCCGGCGGACGCGGCAAGCAGGGCGGCGGAGTGAGCCATGCCGGAACCCCTGAACCAGACGCCCGCGCCCGCCGCCATCACCCCGCGCCTGCAATGGGAGCTGGAGCAGTTCCTGTTTGCCGAGGCGGCGCTGCTCGATCAGCGGCGCTACCGGGAATGGTATGCGCATCTGGCGGAAGATCTGCGCTACCGCATGCCTTTGACATTCAACCGGCTGGCGCGCGAACGCGATCATGAATATTCCCGCGACGATGAATCCTTTCTGTTCGATGACACGAAACAGACCATCCATGTGCGGCTCAAACGGCTCGAAACCGGGCTGGCCTGGGCCGAAGAGCCGCCCTCGCGCACCCGGCACATGATCAGCAATGTGCGGATCGAGCAAACGGACCTGCCGCAGAGCTATCTTGTGCATTCCTATTTCCATCTCTACCGCTCACGGCTGGAGCGGCAGGTGGATCAGCTCGTGGGCGCGCGCGCCGATATCCTTCGCCGCGCCGGAACGCCGCTGGGCTGGGAGCTGGTCCGGCGCGACATCATCCTCGATCAGTCTACGGTGCTCTCCAACAATCTCAGCATGTTTTTCTAGGTCAGGGGGGAGGTGACGGGATGCGACGGGAAAGCCTGACGGCGCGATATGGAAACTGGGCCTTGCGGGCAGGGCCTGTCGCCGCCTAGATGAGCGGATCCCGGGAACAGTGGGCCAGCCGGTACGGCTTCATTCTGGCCAGTATTGGCGGCGCCGTCGGCATCGGCAATATCTGGCGCTTTTCCTATGTCGCGGGGGAAAATGGCGGCGCGGTCTTCCTGTTTCTCTATCTTGCCTGCGTGCTGCTCATCGGCATGCCCCTGATGATCGCCGAACTGGCGATCGGCCGTCACGCACAGGGAGACGCCATCACCGCATTTGAGAAGATACGCAAACCCGGCCGATGGAGTCTGGTTGGCTGGGCGGGCGTCATCGCCTCGGGTCTGATGCTCAGCTATTACGCGGTCATTGCCGGATGGGCGCTGAAATATTTCGCCGGCGCGGCGACGGGCGCCCTGTGGGGCGCGGCCGGGGCGGATTACGGCGGCTATTTTCAGCAGTTCATCTCCGACCGGGGCGAACCGGTGGTCTGGCAGACCGCAACCCTGGCGATCGCCATGTTCATCGTTGCGGGGGGCGTGCGCCAGGGCATCGAACGGGTCAACCGGATGCTGATCCCGGTTCTGGCTGTCATCATTGTCTTTCTTGCGGGCTATGCGCTGACATTTCCCGGCGCGCGCGCCGGCGTGGCGTTCCTGTTCACGCCGGACTGGGCGGCGTTTGGCCAGCCCCGCGTTTATGTGGCGGCGCTCGGCCAGACCTTTTTCTCTCTGGGGGTCGGCATGGCCTTTTTTGTGACCTATGGCGGCTACATGCCGCGCACCTTCTCCCTGCCCGCCTCGGCGGCGATCATTACGGCAGGCGATACGCTGTTCGCCATCATTGCGGGATTGGCGATCTTTCCCGCCGTCTTCGCCCTGGGAGGCAATCCCGCCGCCGGACCGGAACTGGCCTTTATCACGCTTCCGCAAATCTTTCTCAAAATGCCGCTTGGAGTTCTGATCGGACCGGTATTCTTTTTTCTGCTCTCAACCGCCGCCATGACCTCGATGGTCGCGCTGCTGGAAATTCCGGTCGCGGCGCTGACGCAACGGCTGAAATGGCGCCGCTGGCGGGCCACTGCCTGCACCGGCGCGATCGTGTTCCTGATGGGTATTCCCTCCGCTTTGAGCTATGGCGTGCTGGACGGCGTGCATTTCGGATCGTTAGGCATTCTCGATGCGGTCGATCATGGGGTATCGAATTTCCTCCTGCCGGCAGTAGGGATCGCCACCGCCCTCGCGGTTGGATGGCGCCTGGAACGCGGCTTCGCCCTGGCCGAATCCGATTTCGGCGATCGCCCCGCGGGGCGTATCTGGCTGTGGCTGGTGCGGTTCCTCGTTCCCGTAACCATTCTGGGCATTCTCCTGCAGTCAACCG
>DMKG01000139.1 GCA_003454415.1 Alphaproteobacteria bacterium | reverse complement strand
CGCCGCTGGAAATCCATGCGCTGATGCAGGACGCGGGTAATCGGCACGCCATCCGCCGCCGGGGGACAGATCAATCTGTACACGGATCGGGACGCCGTCCTCCCTTCATCGCGCGCGCGCCTTGCACGCGATGACGGGGGAGGAAAATGCGTATCCCCTACGCCGCCAGTTCGCGGATCAGGGCGGGGCGCTTTTCCAGCGGGGCGTAGGTGAAATTGATGCTGATGCGGTCCACAAGGCCGGTATAGCGGCTCTTGATCATCGGCACGATTTCCTGCGGCTCGCCCACCACGGCGAAGGTGTCGAGAATTTCATCCTCGATCAGATCACCCATCTCCACCCATTTGCCCTGTTTCGACATGAGGTTCAACTGCGGCTGAAGCGTGGCCCAGCCATGGGTTTCCAGCACCCCGCGATAGGCGGGGGTGGAGGCGTAGAAGGCGATGCGCTGCTTGACCGCCTGCTTGTTCTCCGCGAATTCCTTCTCGTTCTGGCCTGAAACCACGAAGACGGGATAGGAAAGCTCGAACGTGTTGCGGGCGCGGTTGCGTTTCTTCAGCCGGTCCTCGACCACGGGCAGCGTGTGCTGTCTGAGATATTTCACGCTGGTCAAAGGATGCACCATGATGCCGTCGGCGACATCGGCGGCGACCTCGGTCATCATCGGGCCGACGGCCGCCAGAAAGACGCGCGGCGGCCCGTACTGGCTGGGCGTCGGGGTGAACACGGGCGTCATCAGCGTATGGGTATAGAACTGGCCCCGGAAATTCAGCGGCGTTCCGTCATACCAGTTGGCCCAGATGGCGCGCATGGCCATGATCATTTCCCGCATGCGCGCGGCCGGATGCGACCAGGGCATGGAAAAGCGTTTTTCGATATGCGCCTTGATCTGGGAGCCGATGCCCATGATGAAGCGGCCCTGCGAATAATCGTTCAGATCATTGCCGATCGCGGCCATGTTCATGGGGTTGCGGGCGAAGGCCACGGCAATGGCGGTGATGAGTTCGATCTTCTTGCTGTGTTCGGCCGCCAGCACCAGAGGAAGAAACGGGTCGTGCCCGGTCTCCACGGTCTGGGCGCCGGTGAAGCCCGCCTCCTCAAGCTGTCCTATCCGCTCCGAAACCTTGCCCATGCCTAGGGGCAATTCGCCATCTACTTTCATTGTTCCCTCCTGAACTTAAGCCTTGCCTGCCGCGGGTTTTGTGATTAGCGCATATTCAAGCACATTGGTGCGCCAGAGAGAATAGCCTAAGATGACAGATGGTTGCAGCGGGGAGAGTGAACGGCGTGAGGGTGAGGGGATGACGCAGGCCGCGCCGTTGATCAGCGCCCATGGCCTGGAACTCAGTCTCGGCGGCCGGCCGGTTCTCACCCATGTGGATCTGGCCATTCAGCCAGGGGAGATCATCACCCTGATCGGGCCGAATGGCGCGGGCAAGAGTTCGCTTATCCGGGTGCTGATGGGCCTGGTCCGGCCGGATCGCGGCGAGATAAGGCGCCGTCCCCATCTGCGGATCGGCTATATGCCGCAGAAATTCTTTATCGACCCGGCCCTGCCGCTGCGGGTTACCCGGCTGATGACGCTGACCGCCAAAGCGGGACGCGCCGAAATCGAAGGCGCGTTAGGCGAAACCGGGGTCGCGCATCTGGCGGACGCGCAGGTGCAGAGCCTTTCGGGCGGTGAATTGCAGCGGGTGCTGCTGGCGCGCGCCCTGCTCCTCCATCCTGATCTGCTGGTGCTGGATGAACCGGCGCAGGGGGTGGATTTTGGGGGGCAGGCGCAATTATACCGCCTGATCGGAGATATCCGCGCGCGGCGCGGCTGCGGCGTCCTGCTGGTGTCCCATGATCTGCATCTGGTGATGGCCGCCACCGACCGGGTGCTGTGCCTGAACCGGCATCTGTGCTGCGCCGGGCCGCCGGAAATGGTGGCGAAGGATCCGGAATTCATCCGCCTGTTCGGGGAGGACGCGGCGGGCGCCTTTGCGCCCTATGCCCATGGCGCCCATGGTCATGACCACGCCCACACCCTGTCGGGCGAGGTGGCGCCTGCGACGGACCCGGCCCATGATCATTGATTTTTTTGCGCGCGCGCTGATCGCGGGCGTCGGCGTGGCGCTGGTCGCGGGCCCTGCGGGATGTTTCATCGTATGGCGGCGCATGGCCTATTTTGGCGACGCGATGGCGCATTCGGCGCTGCTGGGGATTGCGTTGGGGATCCTGCTGGGGGTGGACCCGGCGCTCGGCGTGCTGGGGGTCGCCGCCGCAGTGGCGCTGATCCTGTCCGGGCTCGGGGCCAATCGCAGCCTGACCAGCGACACGCTGCTGGGGATTTTATCCCATAGCGCCCTGTCCATGGGGCTGATTGCGCTCAGCCTGATGCGGGGCGCGCGCCCGGATCTGCTGGCCTATCTGTTCGGCGATCTTCTGGCGGTCGGGTTTGGCGATATCTACTGGATCCTGGCGGGCGGCGGGATGGCGTTCGTGCTGCTGCTGGTTCTATGGAGGCCATTACTGGCGCTCAGCGTGCATGAGGAGCTGGCGCTGGCGGAGGGGATCAATGCAGGCGCGGTGCGGGCGGGATTCATGCTTCTGATCGCCGTACTGATCGCCGCCGCCATGAAGATCACCGGCGCGTTGCTGATCACCGCGCTGCTGCTGATACCGGCCGCCGCCGCCCGCCGATTCGCCCACAGTCCGGAAAGCATGGCGGTGATCGCCGCCTGTTTCGGCGTGCTGGCGGTTTGCGGCGGGTTGTTCGGATCCCTGCAGTTCGATACGCCGTCCGGGCCTTCCATCGTGTTCGCGGCCATGCTGCTGTTTCTCTTCAGTCTGGTTGCGGGCCTTCGCGACGCCCGGGGAAAAAGAGTCTAATGGGTAAATAATCCCATAATCTTTGACTTTCATCCTATTTTTGGCTATTCCTCTTCCCCGCAGGCATGTATATTCATTATGCGTGTATAATTATTTTATACACTCTTTAATATATTGGGAGCGAGGACCTTGTTTTTCCGCATGCTTTCTGCTGTCCGGAGGAGAGGCGCATGGGCGTCCCTCACGATGGGCGGTTTGCTGCTGGGTTTCGGTTTTTTTGCCTCGGCGGGACTGGCTGCCGGAGGTTTTTCCGCGCGTCTCGCGGGTCCGGTTACAGCCCAGGTGGAGCGGGTGGTCGACGGCGACACGCTGCAGGTCCGGGCGCTGATCTGGCCGGGCCAGGAGGTCCGGGTGCTGGTGCGCGTTGCGGGGGTGGATACGCCGGAACTGCATGGCGGCTGCCCATCCGAGCAGGATCTGGCGCACCGGGCGCGCGATTTCACCATCCATTTCGTGGGCCCGGAAAACCCGATTGATAAAGCGAGCCCACCGGACGCCGGAAGGGTGTCGCTGCAGGACATCCGTCA
Organism: Alphaproteobacteria bacterium; assembly: GCA_003454415.1. Taxonomy (GTDB): domain Bacteria; phylum Pseudomonadota; class Alphaproteobacteria; order UBA11222; family UBA11222; genus UBA11222. The sequence goes on along the minus strand of DMKG01000139.1, from coordinate 483 downwards.
TGACAAATTTGGCGGGCGTGTGCTTGCGCGCGTCAGCAATCCAGCCGGGGCCGATCTCGCCGCGGCGCTGGTGGGGGCGGGTCTTGCGCGTTTCTACAGGGGCGGCAAGCGCGAGACATGGTGTCCGGAAACCCAGGCGGTCATCAACAAGGATGAAAACGGCTGAGCGTACGCCTTGCCCGCTTCTGCTTTTGCCGGGAGCAATTTTATCTTAAATGGATCGCAAGGCGACTCCAATTAAGTGGAGGCTGCTCTATGCGCCGCATTTCGATCTGCGTATACTTAACGCGAATGATCATGAGAAATTACAGGAATCCCTAATGGCGAGCCCAACCCGTTCTGAAAAACCGACAGAAGTCTACAAAAGCTTCATCATGGACAGCACCCGCTGGGAGAATTTCAAATCCCGCGAGGGCGATATCCTCATCTGCACACCGGCGAAATGCGGCACGACCTGGATGCAGATGATCTGCGCCCTGCTGA
>DMKG01000092.1 GCA_003454415.1 Alphaproteobacteria bacterium | reverse complement strand
GAAGGTCTCCATATCCGCAAGGCTGGCGTTATTCATGATTTGTTCTTTTATCATTACACAGACGCCTCCAGCGTCAGGTAATGGATGGCGGCGCGAATGACGCCGCCGGTGAAATTGCCGCCTACGGCCGTGAACCGGACTGGCGTATTGGCGTAAAACGCGGTCGGTCCGGTCACGCCGATATTGCTGCTGCCCAGGGCGACGCCCAGGCTGCCGCCATATTTGTCGGCCTCGCCCGGTATGCCGCAATGATAGGAGGTCGCCCCGGTGATGACGCTCGCCACCCGCACCGTCACCCCGAACACGATGGCGCGGTCGGGAATCTGGATCAAAGTGTCGGAGGTTGCGGCGGCGGCCAGCGTATGGCTCTCTTCCAGGATGCGGAACGATGTGCGCGCCCCCAGCGCCGCCATCGCCACATCGCTTTCGCGCGCTTTCAGCGTGTGCGACCAAACCCCTGCGCCGTAAAACACAAACGCCGCCTCATCCACGACCCACGCACGCCAGCCATCACGGGGCGCGCGAAAATTCCAGGCCCCCGCCTGCCAGGCGGCGATCTTGCCGGATTGTCCCGCCCATGCGCCGCTTGCGCCCGCCGCCACCAGATAGCGGTCCCCCTCTGCGGGGTTTGCTGGCGGAGCGGCCAGATCGCGGTCAAGAACCGCCAATTGCACCATCGCATCCAGCGCGCTCAACGCCTCATTCACGCTGACATGTTTCTGCGACTGCGCCGCTTCCAGATATCCAAGCGATAGATTTGCTGTTGCCGCCATAGTCTCTCTCCTCTCCTGACGTGAGCCATCTCTCAGTGACAGATCAATCGGCGCGCCGCGCCGCAAATAGGCGTCGTATGTGGTGCCTTATTAAGGCGTACGGACGATTTCCATTTCAGTCCTGACATCAGACATTCAATATCTCCTCCCGTCCCGTTCCGCGCCCGAAACTGGTGGAAAGCTGATAGACCGCCACCCTCAGCGGCAGTGCGGGCGCCGTCCCGAAATCGGCAATCTGCTCTGCGGCCGTGTAAATCACGCTGGGGGTGGTTGCGCTCAATGTCCGCTTCACCTCCACGCCGCTCAAAATATCCACTTCATAACGCTCCACATCCTCCGCCAGCGGAACTTCCGTCTGTTCCCAGTTGTCGCCGCCGATGCGGGTGCGCCGTATCCAGCTGACCGTCAGATCGTTGGTGGAAAGATTACGCGTCACGCGCAGATGCGCGGGGCTGAGGGGCCGCAGGCCAATACCGCGCCCCGTCACTGTCTGCGTCTGAAAGGTGAAATCCCCGATGGGGCGCGAGGCCGGTCCGTAACGCCAGTTGAGTGCAAGGCCACGCTGTTCCGCGCCAAGCCCCGTCTCGCGCACCGCGCCATTCAGCAGCACAAAGCGCGCCCCTGCCGGCGCCGGGTTCCCCATGGCGCGTTCGGTTCCGGCCTGTCCGCGTAGAAGCCTGGTCAATTTGTACTTGTTGGGCGCCACCAGTTCCGCATTGGCGAACTGGAACACCTCCCATTCCCCCCCGGCGTTTCTGAGGGCCGCCGCATTCGCGCCTCCCAGCACCGCCAGCTCGTCGCGGGATTCCAGCGCTCCGCCAAGCAGGGTTACCCATAGGGCATTGCCATTATCCCACCGGCCGGTTGGCCCGGCATAAAAATCCGTCTCGCTCACCCCCATCACGGCCGGCGCTTCGATAATCGTATCCAGGATGAAATCGTTGAGTGATGGGCTTTTATACAGCGCAATCGCCCCGGGCCAGGGGCTGGCGAACGCCACCGCGCGCAGCACATGTCCCGGCTCATTCCCGCTCAGCAGGGGCAGATCGGGAAAATCCACCAGAACCGGCCCGATGCCGGGCAAAGGCGGGGAAACCGGCGCGCGTTCCGGCGCGTTGACCGGAAGCTGGACTCCTCCCGATGATTTCACCGCCTCCACGGCAAGTCCGGCCGCAGCGCTGATCCGCTCCAGACGCAGACGCAGCGTGCGGCCATTGCTGCTGAAATCCACTACATCGCCTGGATCGAGCGCAAGACGCGAAGGCGGAAGAAGGAAACGCGCGCGTTCGCGCCCCGTCCATATCTCCTGCAACAGATTGTCCGCCATCTGCTGCGCGCCTGCCGCGCTCATCACGATCGGCAGGGAAAGTGTGGCCACCCGCGCGCTTGCGCCCGTCAGCTTTCGCGACTCCACGCTCGCCTGCCGGTAATCCGCGTTTCCGTCGATGAATTGCAGCTTCAGGGCAAGCGCCAGCTCGGTCTCCTGCCCCCGCGTAAGCGTGAAATCCGCGCCGCCCTCTGCATCCGCCGCCGCCAGACTGGCAGGCGCAAGGCCAATCGCCGGCGGCTGGCCGCGATGCGCAAAGCGGATCAGCCCCTGGCTTTCATAGGCGTCAAACGCATAGGCCTGCATGAGGGGCTGTAACGCCTCCCGCGCAGACATGATCCGGTCAATGACGAAACCATCCACGATGCCCGTCAACCCGCTGACGTCGAATTTGCCGAATCCATTTTCGGAAACGATCGCCTCCACCAGCTCCGCAAGTCCGGACGCGCCCAGACGCCCCGTGATCCAGTGCCCCAGCCGCCAGTTATCCGCATCCGCCCAGAGATGGCGGCGTGCTGGAAAATCCGGCCAGGGCCGCGCATCCCATGTCCAGACATGGATGTTGTGCGGGTCTACCATCGGCGCGCCGTAAACCGTGCTGATGGGATTATTGCCCGCTACGTAATTGGGATCGGCTGGGTTCCAGAACTGGTAAATGGCCTGAAGATATCTGCGCTGGACCAGATCGTCCCGGGTCACGCGGGAATAATACGGCGCGAAACTTTCGGATGATTTCGGATCGATGAATTTGTTGGGCTGGTTGGGCCCCTTGTCCACGGCGGGACAGCCCGTTTCGGTAAACCAGATGGGCTTCGACTGGGGCGTCCAGGCGGTCGGCGCCGCGCTTTCCACTCCGCCAGGGCGGTTGTAATGCGGCTGGCTCCACCAGTTCCAGAAATCCTTGTAACGGAAGACCCAGGCCTTGCCATACGCGCCGTCGGTGATGGGTGTGCGAATCTGCGCGTCGCGGTCGCTATCGGATGCGTAATACCAGTCATAACCTTCGCCGCCGCGAATATTGCCGCGCAGATAATTCAGATTGTAAATGCTTCCCGCCGCCGCCGCATCCAGATGCGTGGTCCCGTCCCGCCAGTCGCTCAGGGGGATGTAAAGATCGACGCCGACGAAATCCACATTGGCGTCGGCCCATAACGGGTCCAGATGGAAATACACGTCATGGCTGCCATCCTGGGGCTGATGCCCGAAATATTCGGTCCAGTCGGCGGCATAGGAAATTTTTGCGCCCGGCAGAATGCCGCTCACATCCGCCGCCAGGCTTTGCAGTTGCGCAACCGCCGGATATGCGCCGGGGCCGCTGCGCACGGTGGTGAGGCCGATCAGTTCCGAACCGATGATGAATGCGTCCACGCCCCCCGCGGCCGCGCATAAATGGGCGTAATGCAGCGCCATGCGCCGGAAGCCCCAATCCGCCGGGCCGCTGTAACTCACGGCTGTTCCGGACACGGAGAAATTGCCGGGTCCCGCATTCCCGAAAAAAGCCGCAATCTGCGTCGCCGCGGCGGCCTATAACGG
>DMKG01000253.1:7929-8258 GCA_003454415.1 Alphaproteobacteria bacterium | reverse complement strand
GTATTCTCCGGCGCCTTCGCGAAGGAGGACGCGCTGATCTGTTATTCGGTCAAGGCGAATGGCAATCTGGCGGTGCTGCGCACCCTGGCGCGGCTTGGCAGCGGCGCGGATATCGTTTCGGGCGGTGAATTGCGCCGCGCGCTTGAAGCGGGCGTCCCTGCCGAAAAAATCGTTTTCTCCGGCGCTGGCAAATCACGCGAGGAAATGTCCGACGCCCTGCAGGCGGGAATTCTGCAGTTCAATGTGGAATCCGAACCGGAAATGCTCGCCCTGAACGAGGTGGCGAAAGCAGCAGGCAGAACCGCCTGCATCGCCATCCGGGTGAACCC
>DMKG01000253.1:0-7699 GCA_003454415.1 Alphaproteobacteria bacterium | reverse complement strand
CGGGTGAACCCGGATGTGGACGCCAAAACCCACGCCAAGATCGCCACCGGAAAATCCGAAAACAAGTTCGGCATTCCCTTTGCCCGCGCGCGGGACGCCTACGCCATGGCGGCGCGCTTACCCCATCTGCGCATCACCGGGATAGACGTGCATATCGGCAGCCAGCTGACCGAACTTGCGCCATTCAGGGCGGCTTTCACGCGGATCCGGGAGATCGTCGAAGAACTGCGCGCCGACGGCCACGCGATTACCCGGGTCGATCTGGGCGGCGGGCTGGGGATTCCCTATGAACGCTCCAACGCCAATCCCCCCCTGCCTACGGATTACGCCGCAATGGTGGCGGAGGTCTTCAAGGGCCTCGGCTGCCAGCTGATTTTCGAACCCGGACGCCTGATCGTGGGAAATGCCGGGGTTCTGGTCACCCGCGTGCTCTATGTGAAGCAGGGGGAGAGCCGCCAGTTCGCCATCGCGGATGCGGCCATGAATGATCTGATCCGGCCAACTCTTTATGACGCCTATCATGAAATCTGGCCGGTCAGGGAGGCGGTTCCCGGAACCCCTCACCTCCGTTATGATGTGGTGGGGCCGGTATGTGAAACCGGCGACAGTTTCGCCAGCAATCGTGATCTGCCCCCCCTTGGCGAAGGGGATTTATTGGCGATACTATCGGCAGGCGCCTATGGGGCGGTGCAATCGGGAACCTATAACGCCCGGCTGCTGATCCCCGAAGTGCTGGCGCGCGGCGCGGAGTTTGCCGTTGTGCGGCCCCGCCAGACCTATGAACAACTGCTTGGGCTGGACCGCATGCCGCCCTGGCTGGGAGGAACCAGAGAGGAGAGTTAGAAATATTGTCACAGGGCGATGAACCAGTGGCCGGAAAGCGCGATCCCACCCCCGTAGCGGGCCTGCGCTGGCGCGTCGCCGTGACAGGCGTCCTCATGTTCTGGGAAAGCCTCTGGCGCATAACCTGGCGGCCCGCCAGCGCCCTTGCTCTGTTCCTTTCGCTGTCGCTTTTCGATGTCTGGCGGGTGCTGCCCGTTCTGGCGCACGCCCTCAGTCTTTTCGCCCTTCTGCTGTATGTTTCGATAGTTGCGGCGCAGGGATTCCGGCGTCTGCGTTATCCGGACCGCCGAGCCATTCTGGCCCGCCTGGAACGCGATAATCAACTGGCGCATCATCCTCTTCTGGCCCTCGAAGACCAGCAGGAACTGGGAACACAAAACCCGGGCGCCAGAATGTTGTGGCGGATGCATCGGGAGCGGATCCTCCGTCATCTGCCCCCTTTGCGGCTGAAACCGCCACAACCGGAAGTGATACGCGCAGACATTTACGGATTGCGGCTGATCACCGGGGTTCTGCTCGTCTCTGGCGCCTATGCCGCAGGGCCGCACGCCGTTAGTCGCATAGTTTCTGGTTTTTCCCCCCTGTCGTTTGCGCCACCCAACGCCACACGGCTGGAGGCCTGGATCACGCCGCCCGCCTATACCGGGACGCCGCCAATCTTGCTGGCCGGTCAGACCCTGCAACAGGCTGACGCCGCCCCTTCTGATGGAGGAGCCGTGCGCGTCCCTGCGGGAAGCGAGCTTTCGCTCCGCCTTTATGGCGGCCCTGCGGCTGAATTGATCATGGACGCAGACGCCTGGCGCAAGCGCCGCCTGCCCTTACAGAAAATCGACAGCGCCAATCAGCAGCTCAGCGTCAAGCTGGACCATGATCAAGTCTTGAGCTTCCGTCAGACTGGCGCCGCTGGCAGGGACTGGCGCATCAAGATCATTCCCGATCAGCCTCCAGTAGTCAGTCTGCTAGAAGATATCGGCGTCACCAGGCAGTACGCGTTGAATATCCGGTTTGCCGCCGCGGACGATTATGGGCTAGCCGCCACCGAAGCCGAAATCACGCTGGCTGGGGATACTTCAGCGCCGCAGCCGGCGCCCCTGAATATCGCCCTCCCTCCGCCAGAAAGGGGTAAGGAAGCCAGTCAGACGGCTTATGTGGATTTAACGGCGCATCCCTGGGCCGGATCAAAGGTGAATGTCAGGTTGACCGCAACCGACAGCGCGGGCCAGACCGGATTTAGCGCGCCAGCGCAAATCGTGCTGCCTCAGCGCCCTTTCAATCATCCGGTGGCGCGGGCTTTGATAGAATTGCGCGGCAAAATCATGATGAAGCCGGCTGAAGACAAACGCACAATTCAGGCGCTTGACGCGTTAAGTCTGTATCCGGAGCAATTCACGAGGGAATTTCCGCTTTATCTTGGAATGCGGGTGGCGCGTCACCGCCTGTCCCACGCTGAAGATAACCCCCAGGCGCGGAATTCCATTGCCAATTTGCTGTGGACCCTGGCGCTGAGTCAGGAAGATGGTGGCGCGACCCTTGCCGGCGATACGCTGCGAGAATTGCAAAACACGCTGCGTGAGGCCCTTAAGGGAGGCGCAAGCGATGAGGAAATCTCGGCGCTGATGCAGCAATTGCGCGAGGCGCTGCAGGATTATCTTAGCGCCCTCGCCTCCCAGGCGGACCAGAATACCGCGGATGGCGGAATGCTCCCGGAACCGGAGGATGATCAATCACAGGCTCAAACCCTGCGCATGGAAGACCTGGAGGAAATGCTGCGGCAGATCGAGCGGTTAAACAAATCCGGCGCACGCGAGGCCGCGCAGGATCTTCTCGCCCAGTTGCAGAACATTCTTGAAAATCTGCGCGTGGGAAACATGAGCGGAGCGGAGAACCCCCGGCAAAAAGCCATGGGCGACGCGTTACGGGATTTGACGGAGGTCCTGCGCGGGCAACAGCAGTTGCAGGATGAGACCGGCCGGCAAAAACAGCAGGGTTCCGGCAAAACCGGCAATCTGGCCAAAGAGCAGGAAGCCTTGCGCGGCAAACTGGAAGGGGCGATGCGCAGGCTGGATGAAGGCGCCGGAGGAGAATCCCCGCAAGCGCTGGGCCGTGCGGAACAGGCGATGCGGGACGCGGCCGGCGCCCTGAAAAAAGGCGACGCCAGTTCCGCACTGGAGCCGCAAAGCCAGTCGATCGATCAGTTGCGCGCCGGTGCGGGCGCGCTCGCACGAATGCTGCGGGAGGAGAATGCGCAAAGTGAGGCGGGACGTGACGACGGGAGAGGCGCGGCCCCGTCACAAAAGGACCCGTTGGGCCGCGGCCTGGGAAATGATCCGAATGGCGCCGCCGCCATACCGGAACAATTTGATGTTGAGCGCGCGCTGCATATCCGGCGTGAACTTGAACAGCGCGCGAGTCAGCGCCAGCGGCCGGCGGAGGAGTTAAACTATATTGAGCGCCTGCTGAAATTATTCTAGGCGGCGGCCGGTCCCTTCAGCGCCGCCTCAACCGCCACTCCGATATCGTGCATGGTGAAGGGCTTCAACACTACATCGTGAATCAGCTCTTCCAGATTATAGGCGCGCTGACGTTCGGCTGCATAGCCGGTCATCATCAAGATGCGCATATCAGGATCATCCCGCGCGGCTTTCAAGGACAATGCAATTCCATCCACAACCGGCATGACGATATCGGTGAGCAACAAATCAAAACGCTCCTGAGATAACGCCATCAGCGCTTCGGAACCATCAGCAACCGTCTGGACGTCATGACCCTTGCGCCGCAGGGCGATGCTCAACAGCTCGCGGACAGATTGTTCGTCTTCTGCTATCAGAATTTTCGCCATTTTGGTTGCCTTGTATTATTCTGGCGTTGGTTAATAATCTGAAAGGACTCATTCCCCATGCACGTTATTAACCGAGAAATGGTTAATAGTGTTTTAATTTTAGAAAGCGATCGGGGAAGGAGGTCTAACCACCGGTAAGAAAGGTGACCTGCAGATTGCGCGCGTCTTTGGGCGCGTCCGTCTGGAGCGTCTCGAAATTCATCCTTGCGCCCGCACCCAGACGGGGCGAGGGTAAATAGTGGGTCCAACGAAATATTTCACGGCCGTCCCCATCGTCCAGCCGAATGAGCAGGGGCGGCACATTCACCTCCCCCTGACCATCATTGCTGATCACGCCTTCTACAAGTAAAGCCGGGCGGTCCGACTGAACAGTCCAGGAAAACCTTACATGTTCGAACCGGAGATTGTGCGCCGCAGTATCGGCCCCAATGGCTTCATATAATTTAGCTGATTTTGGCCAGATCGTTACGATCTGTTCCCGGTAGTAATAACCGGCGGCGAGCAGGCCCACGGTGACCAGACCCAGGGCCGCCCAGCCAGTTCCCAGCATCATATTGCCGTTCTTGCCCGGCAGAGCCGGCAGATTTGCGCCGGCGCGCAGAGGAGCCGGCTGTTTTGGCGCCATGCCGTCAGCGCGCATCGCCTCCAGATCAGAAGCAGCTTGCGGCGCAGGGGACATTCTATCCACTGAACGGGGCAAATCGGCGGCGGGTTCCTGAAACCAGCCGTGCTGACAGCGGGCGCAACGGACATGTCTGCCCGCTGCGCCAATTGCCGCCGCATCAACCAGAAATCGCGTTGCGCAGGAGGAACAGGTAAGGATCATCCGGCATCATGCTTTCTACGCCCTCAGGACTTTTCCGTGAGACGCGTCATGTCTTTCGTTAAATCATACCAAACAGGTCGGCGTTACCGGTCAGTCTAAATGCATTTAGCTGATTCCACATGAAATTTCTATATCGGTAACACAGCCCAGCCCACACCCTCCGGACGACGGACGGCCGCGACGCCGGCCGCTCCCGCTTTGGGTTTCCTGTTTCACTCCGCCTATTCTATTATGTCCCGGCATCGGAGGGGAGGTCGTCATATGATTCGGGTCAAGAATGTCGGGCTGCAATATGCAGATGGACCGGAAATATTGACGGATTTAAGTTTCACTCTGCCGGACGGCAGTTTTCACTTCCTTACGGGACGCAGTGGGGCGGGCAAATCCACGCTTTTACGCATGTTGTATCTGGGACAGCGCCCCTCGCGCGGTCAGATGGAAATGTTCGGCAAGGATATCGGGCAGCTTGAGCCTTATGAACTGCCGGAACTCAGACGAAAGATCGGAGTGGTGTTTCAGAATTTTCGGCTGATCAGCCATTTGTCGGTTTTTGAAAACGTGGCCTTGCCTTTAGCCATTGAAGGGCGGAATGAGGAGGACTACGCCCGCAATGTTGTGGAATTGCTGGATTGGGTGGGTCTTGGGGATAAAATGGACCAGTTCCCTGCCCTTCTTTCCGGCGGCGAACAGCAGCAGGTAGCCATCGCACGGGCGGTGGTGGCCAGCCCGCAATTGTTACTGGCGGATGAGCCCACCGGCAGCGTGGATGCAGAGATGGGGGAAAGGCTGCTCGGCCTGCTCATCGAATTGAACCGTCAGGGGGCTACACTGGTGATCGCCACCCATGACACGGGCGTGCTTGCCAGCCACCGGCATCACGCCGGTGAATTGCATCTGGACGAGGGAGGCCGCTTACGGCAGTTTCCTCCCGTACGGGCGAAAGCAGGCTGATGTTTCATTCAAAAATTCTGCCGCGCCAGATGATGGGCGCCAGGCTGCTGCCGCTGATCATTGCCGTCAATGTCTATCTGGCAAGCCTCGCCATTACGGGAGGACTGGCGCTGATCGCATCTACGGGCCAATGGTCCAACGAAATCGAGCAGCTTGTCACGGTTCAGGTGCCCCCGGAAGCCGGAGTAAGCGGCGATGCGGTGGTGAAATCCGTGCTGGGGGTTTTACGTGAACACCCTTCCGTCGCAAAGGCCCGCCCCCTGGAATTGAGCGAGATGGAGGCGCTGCTGTCACCCTGGCTTGGACGCAATTCAGCCATCAAGGAATTGCCCTTGCCGCAATTGATCGATGTTGAGTTGCGGCAGGGAGGGGAAATCGATTCCCTGCGAAAACGCCTGGAAGCTGAATTTCCAGGGGTTGAAATTGACGATCACCGGCAATGGCGGGGACAGATGCTGGCGCTCGCCAACACATCGCGGTTACTGTGTTTCACCATTACGTCGATGATTTTGCTGGCTGCCGTATCCGTGATAGTTTTTGCGACGCGCGCCAGCCTGGAAAGTCAGGGGGATCTGGTGGCGCTACTGCACATGATTGGAGCGCACAACAGATTCGTCGCCGGAGAGTTTCAGAAATATTTCCTTCGTCTCGGTCTTATGGGCGCTGTGCTGGGCCTGATGCTTCTGGCGCTGAGCCTGGTGGCTATCAACATCCTGATTGGCGATAATCCCGCCCCCTGGCTTATGCGGATTTCATTCGGGCCAGTGGATTATGCGCTGACGGCCTTACCATTGCTGAGCGCCGCGCTCATAACCATGCTGACGGCGCGCTTCACGGTATTGCGCACGCTTGCGGCAATGGATTAAAGGGCTGCCCCTTATGCTCTGGATCCGCTCCGCTGCGTTCAATCTCTATCTGTATGTGTTGACGGTTTTCCTGGCTGTGGCGGGGGCGCCAACCCTGCTGATTTCCCTTGACGCCACATTCACCGTCATGCGGACATGGGCAAATCTTGTCAATGCGGGTTTGCGGCTGATCTGCGGAATTCATGTGGAAATCCGCGGACAAGATCATTTGCCGGCGGATTCCCAGGCGCTCGTGGCGGCCAAGCATCAATCCATGTGGGACACCATTATCTTCATCAGCCTGCTGCCAAAGCCGGTCTATGTTCTGAAAAAGGAGCTTTCCTACATCCCGTTTTTTGGCTGGTATGCATGGCGTGCCGGAATGATCAGCGTCGACAGGGAAGGGCACGCGCGAGCGTTGAAAAAAATGGTTACCGACGCAAGGCGCTGTCTCGCCGCCGGAAAGACGCCCGTCATTTTCCCCGAAGGCAGCCGCGCGCCTGCAGGCGGTAAGCTCGAATACAAGCCAGGAATCGCCGCGCTTTACATGCAGCTTCACGTGCCCTGCGTGCCGGTCGCCCTGAATTCCGGCCTGTTTTGGCCACGGCGCCGGTTTCTGCGTCACCCCGGAACGATTGTTCTGGAATTTCTGCCCCCCATCGAGCCTGGCCTCAGGCGGCGCGAATTCATGGAACGTCTGGAAGCCAGCATCGAGACGGCGACGGACCGGCTGCTGGCGGAAGCCGCCAACAATGATTAGATGATTCCCTATACTCCCCGGCTGCGCTAGAATTGCAGCCGTAGCGCCTATTAAGCCGAAGCTGAAGTTCGTCGCTTTTATCCGCAAGTGCTGAATGAACGTCAGATTGCTTAGGTTCGCTGGCAAACATATGTTTTTAGTGTGGTTTTGATCGGATGACCGCCGCCACCGCCATGCCGTCCCCTGTCTCCCGGCAGATATGGGACATGAAATACCGCCTGAAGGCTGCGGATGGCTCTCCTGTTGATGGAACTCTGGAGGACACTTGGCGCAGGGTGGCCGACGCCATGGCGCAGCCGGAAGCGGATACCCGGCGCAGGTTCTGGGCAGACCAGTTTTACACGGCCATGGCCGGTATGGATTTTCTACCCGCGGGCAGAATACTGGCCGGCGCAGGCAGCGGACGCGAGGTGACCCAGTTCAATTGTTTTGTGATGGGCTGCATCCAGGACAATATGGCCGGCATTTTCGAAAATCTGAAAGAGGCCGCGCTGACGCTGCAACAGGGGGGCGGCATCGGGTATGATTTTTCCACCCTGCGTCCCCAGGGCGCGCCGGTGCATGGGGTCGGCGCGGACGCCTCAGGACCGGTCAGCTTCATGGAGGTGTGGGACGCCATGTGCCGCACCATCATG
>DMKG01000057.1:9163-11028 GCA_003454415.1 Alphaproteobacteria bacterium | reverse complement strand
ATCATCGCCAAGATCGCCCGCATCCCGCCGAAACAGGTCACCAAGGACGATGCAACCGCGCTGAAGAATCTTCAGCCGGACCTCAAGCGCGTTGTCTACGGCCAGGATGAAGCCATTGAGGCGCTTTCGTCTTCGATCAAGCTCGCCCGGGCTGGCCTGCGCGAACCGAACAAGCCAATCGGCTCTTACCTGTTCACCGGCCCGACCGGCGTCGGCAAGACCGAGGTGGCCCGCCAGCTCGCCTCCATCATGGGCGTCGAGTTGCTGCGCTTCGACATGTCGGAATATATGGAGCGGCATACGGTGTCGCGGCTGATCGGGGCCCCTCCGGGTTATGTGGGCTTTGATCAGGGCGGCCTGCTCACAGACGGGGTGGATCAGCATCCCCATACGGTGTTGCTGCTGGATGAAATCGAAAAGGCGCATCCGGATGTTTTCAATATTCTGCTGCAGGTGATGGATCACGGCAAACTGACCGATCACAACGGCAAGAAAGTGGATTTCCGCAATGTCATTCTGATCATGACCACCAATGCGGGCGCGCAGGAAATGGCGAAGCAGGCGATTGGTTTCGGCCGTGGCTCCAGGGAAGGTGAGGACGAGGAAGCAATCAAGAAGCTCTTCACGCCGGAATTCCGCAACCGGCTCGACGCGACCATACCGTTCGGCCATCTGCCGCCGGAGGTCATCGCCATGGTGGTGGAGAAATTCGTGCTGGAGCTCGAATCCCAGCTTGAAGACCGCAATGTCTCTATCGAACTTTCACCCGAGGCCAATGCCTGGATCGCCAAGCGCGGCTATGACCAACAATATGGCGCGCGGCCATTGGCGCGCGTCATTCAGGAATATATCAAGAAGCCCCTGGCGGACGAATTGCTTTTCGGAAAACTTGTCAAGGGCGGGCTGGTGCGCATTGGCGTTCTCAAGGACGAGACGGGCGCCGACAAGCTCGGCTTTGAATTTTTCGAACCAAAGGTGAAACGCGGTTCAAAACCCGCCGCGACCCGCTCCGGAAAACCGAAGGGTGAAAACGAACCCCATGTCCCCCTGCTGACGAATTAGCCGGTTTCCGGGTTTGGAGGGAGAAATCACCCACCACTTGTGGCGAGCAGAGTTGCCGCGCTTGCCCACGAGCCAGCCAGACTTGTCCCGATGGGACACTGTTTGATGGGAAAGCGCTTGTAGCTTAAACCGGATTTTTGTTCGATCGCCTTTTCGCTTCAGCCTGAAATCAAGTTGATCTACCGAAAATCGACAATCTCTCCCGTCGCGCCGCATTCTGGCAGCAGCAGGGGGAGCAGGGCTTCAGCCACAATTTCCGGGTTGGGCAGTGTCATCGGGTCTTCGCCGGGAATGGCGGCGGCGCGCATATCGGTCCGGGTAGCCCCGGGATTGAACAGATTGATCCGCAGCGCAGTTCTGACGTTTTCCGCCGCCCAGATCTTCACCAGGCTTTCCAGCGCCGCCTTGCTCATGGCGTAACCGCCCCAGAACGGCTTTGCCGACCGCGCCGCGCCGGAGGTGATAAACACCGCCCGTCCGCCAGCAGAGGCGGCGCGCAGCAGGGGGGACAGCGCGCGGATCAGGCTCCAGTTCGCGGTGACGTTGACATCCAGCAATTCCCGCCATTTTTCCGGCGTGATATGTTCTAGGGGCGTAATCGGTCCGAGAACGGCGGCGTTTCCCACCAGAATATCGAGCCTGCCCCAGCGCGCCTCTATCGACTGGCCCAGCCGCCCGATGCCTGTGTGGTCGCGCAGATCGAGGGGCACAAGTGTCGCCCCATCCTTTACGCCAGACGATTTGATGGCGTCGTCAAGGCTTTCGAGGGCGTCGACATTGCGCGCCACCGCAATGACATGCGC
>DMKG01000057.1:8698-8850 GCA_003454415.1 Alphaproteobacteria bacterium | reverse complement strand
CGCGACGCGCCGGTGACGAGGGCGATCTGTCCACTGAGTTTTCCCACCTACATCCCTTCCGCGAGCAGGGATAATTGCCGCTCTTTCGGCAATTCGACCTGGTCTGTCAGGCGGGTGGGATATTCCCCAGTGAAGCAGGCGTCGCAGAATTG
>DMKG01000057.1:0-8358 GCA_003454415.1 Alphaproteobacteria bacterium | reverse complement strand
CAGGCGTCGCAGAATTGCGGGCTGGTCTTATCGCGCGCCGAACAACCCATGGCGCGGTAGAGGCCATCCATGCTGATAAAGGCCAGACTGTCCGCGCCGATAGCGGCGCGCATCTGCTCGACCGTCCGGTCAAAAGCCAGCAGTTTGTCGCGCTCCGGCGTATCCACCCCATAAAAACAGGAATGGGTGGTAGGTGGGCAGGCGATGCGCATATGCACTTCCTTTGCCCCCGCATCCCGCATCATCTGCACGATTTTCATCGAAGTCGTTCCGCGCACGATGCTGTCATCCACCAGAACTACGCGCTTACCCGCAATGTTTCCACGGTTGGCGTTGTGTTTCAGCTTTACGCCCAGTTGCCGGATGCGTTGAGCGGGTTCAATAAACGTGCGGCCCACATAATGGTTGCGGATGATCCCCAGTTCGAACGGGATTCCGACGGTGCTGGCGTAGCCGATGGCCGCCGGGGTTCCGGAATCCGGGATGGGCGCAACCAGATCCGCTTTAACAGGCGCTTCTCTCGCCAGTTCCTCGCCGATACGCCGGCGGCATTCATACACGCTTCTGCCCTCGGCGATACTGTCGGGGCGTGAAAAATAGATATATTCAAAGACGCAGAACCGGCTCTGCGCCTTCGGGAAGGGGAAATGGGATTCAATCCCTTCCTCCGTGATCACCACCATTTCGCCGGCGGCGACGTCGCGGATGAATTTGGCGCCGATAATATCCAGGGCGCAGGTCTCCGACGCCAATACGTGACAGCCGTCGAACTCTCCCAGCACCAGGGGACGGACGCCCAGGGGATCACGGACGCCGATCATCTTCTTGTTGGTGAGGGTCACCAGAGAATAAGCGCCCTCAAGCTGCCGCAGGGCATCCACCAGCCGCTGAACCAGCCGTGTTTCCCTGCTGGTGGCCACCAGATGCACCAGAACTTCGGTGTCGGAAGTGGATTGGAAGATGGCGCCATTGGCCACCAGCCTGCGCCGCAGGGCGGTGGCGTTGGTGAGATTGCCGTTATGCGCCACCGCGAGACCGCCCCCGGAGAGGTCAGCGAAAAAAGGCTGCACATTCCGCAACACCGTATCGCCCGTGGTGGCGTAGCGGTTATGGCCGATCGCCGCCTGGCCGCGCAGGCGGCTGATGACCGATTCGTGGGAAAAACTGTCGCCAACAAGGCCGAGACGGCGTTCCAGATTGAATTTGCGCCCGTCAAAAGAAACGATGCCCGCGGCTTCCTGGCCGCGATGCTGAAGCGCATGCAGGCCCAGCGCCACCAGTTCCGCCGCGTCCGAATGGCCGAAAATTCCGAATACGCCGCATTCTTCATGCGGTTTATCGTCATTCATATTCAGGGCTTCATTCATTGACGTGTCCGTAAACGCCGCCATTTCATCTGGCGAACCATTACCGGGAAGCATTGCCGTCATCAATCAGCTTTTCCAGAGCTTGCCGTTCGGATGGTTTATAGCCCGTTTGCGGGGGGCTGTCAGGACCATTCGAAGCCGGTGGGGTGAATATATCAGATAGGGGTTTTCTGTCGGTCTTTAAAGCCTCGCCGCTACCACCCAGTCCTGTCAGCCAGTCAGCGGCGCCTTGCACAAGTGGCAGGGTGCGCGCCTTGCCAACCCAGTCTGGCGCTTCGGGCTCCATCGGCATCAGCCAGCCCAGTCCGAGAAACAGGATCACCACAATCACCGCGCCCCGTCCAAGGCCGAATATGAAACCAAGGGTGTGGTCCAGCGCGCCGATGGCGGAGGTTTTCACCCGCTGTGAAATGGCGTGGCTCATCAGCCATAGAACGATCAGAGCCGGGATGAAAACGCCCAGCACGGCCGCAGCATCAGCAAGCCAGCCCGTCGCGATGAACTGATGGGAGAGGGGCCGTACAGAAGGAAAAAACAGATAGGCGAGCACAGCCGCGCCCGCCCATGCCGTCAGGGACAGAACTTCACGGGTGAAACCGCGCAGAAACGCCAGTCCCCCTGACACCAACAGGGTCAGGAACACTATCGTGTCAAAAGGATTGATGGGCCAGTTGTCCATTCCGCCAGTTCAAGGATCGAGCGAATCGCTCCGGGCCTGAAAGTCTTCCACCAGTTGGGCCAATAGGGGTATCTCGTCAAGTTTAATCACAGTCTGGCCGCTGGCGTTTCCCGCTGGAGTGATGGCATGGGTAAAACCAAGTTTGGCCGCCTCTTTTAGCCGCGCATCGGTCTGGGCGACCGGGCGGATTTCCCCTGACAGGCTGATTTCGCCAAAGACGACCGTGTTTTGCGGAAGCGCCACGCCCGTATGGGAAGAGGTGAGGGCGGCGGCCACCGCAAGGTCGGCGGCCGGTTCGCTGATGCGCAAGCCTCCGGCGACATTGAGATAGACGTCGTTCGCCCCCAGCCGCAACCCGCAGCGGGCTTCCAGCACCGCAATGACCATGGAGAGCCTGCCGCTGTCCCAGCCGACCACGGTGCGGCGCGGCGTGCCCAGGCTGGAGGGGGCTGTAAGCGCCTGGATTTCCACCAGCAGCGGGCGGGTGCCTTCGACGCCCGCGAATACCACGGAGCCAGTGACGTCCTGCTGCCGCCCCGCCAGGAACAGGGCGGAGGGGTTTTCCACCTGACGAAGCCCTGTTCCCGTCATTTCGAAAACACCGATTTCATCTGTCGGGCCAAAACGGTTCTTGACCGCGCGCAGAATGCGGAACTGATGACCCCGGTCGCCCTCGAAATAGAGCACGGTGTCCACCATATGCTCGATGACGCGCGGCCCGGCGATCTGGCCTTCCTTCGTGACATGGCCCACCATGATAACGACTGCGCCGGTTCGCTTCGCCACCCGCACCAGTTCCTGCGCGCTGGCGCGCAATTGCGTCACCGTTCCGGCCGCCGCTTCGATGACATCGCTCATCATGGTCTGGATCGAGTCGATGATGATCACGCTGGGGTTGGATTGCGCCTGCGTTTCTATGGTTGCGAGAATATTGCCGAGCCTGGTTTCAACCCCAAGCTCTACGTCCGTTTCCTGAACCTCCATGCGTTTGGCGCGCAGCCGGATCTGCGCCACGGACTCTTCGCCGGAAATATACAGCGCCCGTATTCCGCGCTGCGCCAGCGCCGCCGCCGCCTGTAACAGCAGGGTGGATTTCCCGATTCCGGGATCGCCCCCTACCAGCAATGCGGAACCAGGCATCAATCCGCCGCCGCACACCCGGTCGAATTCCGCAATGCCGGAACACAGGCGGGGCGCTTCGGCTTCACTGCCTGACAGGGACAGAAGCTTGATCCGCCGTCCGCGCCTGATTTCCTGCCCGGGAGAAAGGCCTTCGGCGGCTTCCTCGCTGATACTGTTCCAGGCGTTGCAGGCTTCGCAGCGCCCGGCCCATTTGGCGCTGACGGCGCCGCAGGACTGACAGACAAAGTGTTGCGGAGTTCGGGCCATGACCGCCTTTCCGCCACTCACCGCCGCAGAAGGTCAGCGGTGAAGGGACCTTCCACTCTGGCGTTGATGAACTGATCCACATGTGGTTCGCCACAATCATCGATCCGGTCAGAGGGGCCGCACCAGGCGATCCGGCCCTGATAGATCAGGGCGATGCTGTCACCGATGCGGCGCGCGCTTTCCATGTCATGGGTGATGGTCAGCGCTGTCGCACCCAGGTCGCGGACGCGTTCGACGATCAGCTCGTTGATGACGCCGGACATGATGGGGTCAAGGCCGGTGGTGGGTTCATCGAAAAACAGGATCTCCGGCTCGGGCGCAATGGCGCGGGCGAGGCCGGCGCGTTTCTGCATTCCGGCTGAAAGTTCAGCCGGGTTCATGTCCGCGATGGAAGCGTCCAGCCCTACTTTTTCCATGGCGGCCAATGCTTTTTCCCGCGCCTGACGCACCGGCATGCCCCTGGCCTGTATCAGGCCGAAGGCGACATTTTCCCAGACGCTCATGGAGTCGAAAAGGGCGGCCCCCTGAAACAGCATGCCGATTTTCGCCAGATAGGCTTCCCGTCTGGCGCCGCTAAGGCCGGTGACTTCCTGACCGCCGATGCGGATGCTGCCGCTGTCGGGTTTGATCAGCCCAAGGATGCATTTCAGGGTCACGGACTTGCCGGAGCCGGACGCGCCGATGATGACCAGGGATTTGCCGCGTTCCACCTCCAGATCGATGCCGGCCAGCACCTGGTTCGCGCCAAAGCGTTTGTGTAATCCATGAACAGAAATCATCGGTATGCTGGCGGAATGCATCCTGCGTCACGAAAAGAAGAAGTCGGTAAGAATATAGTTGAACAGCAGGATCAGCACCGATGCCGAAACCACCGCATCGGTGGTGGCGGCGCCCACGCCCTGCGCGCCGCCCCGGCTGTTATAGCCATGATAGCAGCCCATCAGCGCGATCAGAAAGCCAAACACCGCCGCCTTGGTCAGGCCCGAGGTCACATCCTCCATTTCAAGCACGTCGATGGTGCTTTTCATGTAGACGCCCGCGTTAAGGCCAAGACGCTGAGTCGCCGCCAGAAAGCCGCCCATCACCCCGATAATATCGGCGATCAGCACCAGTAAAGGAAGGGTCACGGTTGCGGCGATCAGCCGCGGCGCCACCAGATATTTGAACGGATTGGTCGCCAGCGTCGTCAGCGCGTCGATCTGTTCGGTCACCCGCATGGTGCCGATTTCTGCGGCGATGGCGGAAGAGACCCTTCCCGCCAGCATCAGCGCCGCGAGAACCGGTCCCAGTTCCCGCACCATGGAAATCACCACCACCTGACCGACGAAGCTTTCCGCATTGAAACGCGATCCGCCGACATAGATTTGCAAAGCGAGAACGGCGCCCGTGAAAATTGCGGTCAACCCCACCACCGGCAGTGAGAAATAGCCGATACGCAGCATCTGCCGAAAGGTGATGCGCCAGAAAAACGGGGGCGTAAATAAATGTCTGAGCGTGTGGGCCGTAAATAACAGCAGATGTCCGATACTGGCGAGAAAGCCGATGAACAGACGGCCGATAATCGCTAAAAAATTCCATTCCCTCATATGTGGCTGCCGCCCTCGCCGGTGTAACTGCGCGTAAAACGTCCGCCGAGACGGGTGAGCAGTTCATAATCTATGGTATGCGCCGCCTGCGCCGCCTGCGCGAGGGTTGCGTTCGGCCCGATCAATTCGATCTCCCCGCCTGGGCGGCAAAGCCCCGCTGGCAAATGGGTGACGTCAAAAGTGCATAAATCCATGGAAACCACACCAACACAGGGAACTTTATATTCCCCAATGGCGCCAGCGCCGGAATTGCCCATGGCGCGCATATATCCATCCGCATAACCTATCCCCGCCACCGCGATGCGGGCGGGGCCCTCGGTCCGATAGGTAGCGCCGTAGCCCACATAATCGCCGCTGTCAACTTCCTGGACCTGAAGGATCCTGGCGGTAAGAACCACGACATTCTCGAAAGCGGACTTCCCTCCAATGACGGGACTGCCGCCATAGAGTCCGATTCCCGGGCGGATCAGATCGAAGCAGTATTGCGGCCCCAGCAAGACGCCCGCCGTGTTCGCGAGGCTTGCCGGAACGCCGGGAAACAGCTCCCTGATCTGGTTGAAGGCTGCAAGCTGGCGCGCGTTAAGGGGATGGTCCGGCTCATCGGCGCAGGACAGATGCGCCATCAGATAATCGATCCGGATCCCTTCCAGAAGTGCTGGCTCTCCGGAGAGTCTGCCGGCGTCACGCCGGCTTAGGCCCAGCCGCGTCATGCCGATGTCGAAATTCAGGATGGCGCCGGACGCCAGTCCTGCATTGGATTCGCGCCACAGCGCGATCTCTTCGAGTGTGTTCAGCACAGGCTGCAGCCGGCTGGCGAGGTAAAGCTCCGCCATGTTTTCGGGCAGGCCGTGCAGGATATAAATCCGCGCCTGGGGTAAAAGCGCGCGCAGCGCCACGCCCTCGGCATAATGGGCGACAAAGAAAGTCCTGCATCCGGCCTTTGCAAGACGCAGCGCGACAGGCGCAAGACCAAGGCCATAGGCGTCGGCTTTTACGACGGCAGACGCCTGCGCGGGGGCGGCGAGCGCTGCGATCCTGCGGTAATTTGCGGCAATGGCGTCAAGCTTGATCACCAGCCGGGCCCCATGTACGGCGCTATCTGGAACAGGCGCCGCAGACGGAGAAGGTTTTTTGCGCATCATGAATCATTACGTTCCGGGATAGGCCGGATAACCTTCCTTCGCCAGATTGTCGAATTTGGTGAGTTCGCTGCGGAAGGCGAGGCGCACGGTGCCGGTCGGGCCATGGCGCTGCTTCCCGATGATGATTTCCGCCACCCCGTGCACGCGTTCCATCTCTTCCTGCCATTTGGCGTATTCGGGTTTGTCTTCGCGCGGACGGCTTTTCTCCACGTAATATTCTTCACGGAAAACGAACGCGACCACATCTGCGTCCTGTTCGATCGAACCGGATTCCCGCAGATCGGAGAGTTGCGGGCGCTTGTCTTCCCGGCTTTCCACCTGCCGCGATAATTGAGATAGCGCCAGCACCGGAACATTCAGTTCCTTAGCCATGGCCTTCAGGCTCTGGGTGATCGCGGAAATCTCCAGTACACGGCCCGCATCGGCGGCCTGGCCGCCGCGCGCAAGTTGCAGATAGTCCACCACCACGAGCCGCAAACCGTGCAGCCGTTTGATGCGCCGCGCCCGCGCCGTGAGGGCGCTGATTTGCAGCGCGCCGGTATCATCAATAAAAAGCGGCAGCTCCGATAGTTCCTGGCTGGCGGCGACCAGTTTTTTGAAGTCGTCATCACTGATCTGGCCGCGGCGGATTTTTTCCGAAGTGATCTCGGACTGCTCCGAGAGGATTCGGGTGGCCAATTGTTCGGAAGACATTTCCAGCGAGAAATAGGCTACAACCCCCGGATCTGGCTTCTGGTCCTGATCCCCTGCGTTACGGGATTCCTCCATCAGTTCTTTTGCCGCGTTAAAGGCGATATTGGTGGCGAGCGCCGTCTTTCCCATTGCGGGCCGTCCCGCCAGAATGATCAGATCCGAATTGTGCATCCCTCCCAGCAGCCGGTCGAGATCGGTAAAGCCGGTTGACAGGCCCGAAAGGCCCCCGTCCCGTGCATAGGCTCTGGCGGCGACATCGATGGATTGGGTCAGCGCTGATTTGAAGGGTTGCAAGCCTCCCTCATAACGGCCGCGCTCCGCCATATTGAATAGCCCGGCCTCGGCTTCCTCGATCTGCGTGGCGGCGGAAAGGGAGGGTGGGGCGTCGTAGGCCTGATTGACGATATCTTCTCCCAGCCGGATCAGGCCGCGGCGGATGGCGAGGTCATAGATGATCCTGCCATAAAATTCCGCATTGATGATCGCCGTGGCGCTGCCCGCGAGCCGCGCAAGATATTGCGCCCCGCCGATTTCCGCCAGCCCCTCGTCGCGCTCGAAAAAGTTCTTCAGGGTGATCGGGCTGGCCAGAAGTCCACGATTGATGAGTGTGACCATCGCATCATAAATGCGCTGGTGCACCGGGTCGTAAAAATGTTCTGTCGCGAGAAACGAGGAAAGCTGGTGGTAGCAGTCATTGTTCACCAGCAGGGCTCCCAGCAGCGCCTGCTCCGCTTCGACATTGCTGGGCTGCGTGCGGTAAGCTGCGTCGCCGGATAAGGACGACGCGTTTCCAGCGCTGGATTCGGAAATCACTGAAATGGATGACATGGCAAAACAATATCCCGACTGATTCGCCCCCGGCCATATTTTACCACTGTGGACAGAATGTATGTCGTGGATATATGACAAAATAAAGGCCGTCGCGTTCAGGGGCGCCGGCCTTTTCATTCCTCATTCAGGAATTCTCATTCCTCATTCAGGAAGAAGGAGCAAGGTAAGGATCCCGTTATTCGTCCCCTTCTGCCTTAAGATCCTCCGCATCGGCGTCGTCTTCGAACCATTCCTCATCTGCCGTTTCATCATCATCGTCGCGCAGAAGCACGTTGACGCCGGCCGCCTGCTGCTCCGCCTCTTCGGCGGAACGCGCGACATTGATCGCGACAGTTGCCGAGACTTCCGGATGCAGGACAATCCGAACGTCATGCAGACCCAGATTCTTGATCTGCCGGCTCAGAGAAACCTGTTGGCGGCCGACGCTGAAGCCTTCTTCGGTCATGGCCGCGGCGATATCCCGGCTGTTGACAGAGCCATAGAGCATTCCGGATTCACCCGATTGCCGCAAGATGATGAAAGAGGCGCCGTCCATTTTGGCGGCCACCTGTTCTGCTTCCTTACGCAGTTCAAGGTTGCGCGCCTCCAACTGGACGCGGCGGGGTTCGAAATATTTTAAATTTTCTTCGGTCGCGCGCCGAGCTTTGCGCAAGCTTCCGCCGCCGCTACAT
>DMKG01000287.1:24868-24988 GCA_003454415.1 Alphaproteobacteria bacterium | reverse complement strand
CCTGTTTGACGGCGCGCATCACGCTGGCGCCCTCGCCATGTTCGGCCTCCATGAAACCGATCTTGCCGTAACCGACGCCATGTTCGCCGGTGCAGGTGCCATCCATCGCCAAAGCGCGGG
>DMKG01000287.1:22775-24545 GCA_003454415.1 Alphaproteobacteria bacterium | reverse complement strand
CCATCCCCCACATGGCCGATAATGGGCGCTTCGATGCCGCTATCCGCGAGATCGCGCCTGGTTTGCGCGATACATTCGGCGAGGCGCGAGATCGGCACGCAGACATCCGTCGGCATGCCCTTTTTGCCGGGATACATGGCGAGCGATGCGTAATAGGCGGTGTGGCGCGCCTCCCATAATTTGTTGCGCACCTCTGTCTTTGTCGCCCAGTCGAAATCGCCGCCGCCATATTCGGCGGCGATCTCGCCAAAGCGCTGCGCCTGTTCGCGCACACCCGCCTCGGTGCCATGAAATTCCAGAAACAGGCAGGGCCGTTCCGGCAGGCTGAGCCCGGAATATCTGTTGATGCCCTTGACCGAGATTTCATCGATCAGCTCGATGCGCGCCACCGGCAGACCGGACTGAATGGTGGCGATGGTGGCGTTCACCGCATTCCCCACATCGGGAAAACGGCAGGTTGCTGCCGAGATCGCCTCGGGAACCGGGTGCAGCTTGACCGACACTTCGGCAATCACCCCCAGCGTGCCTTCGGATCCGACGAACAGCCGGGTCAGATCATAACCGGAGGAGGATTTGCGCGCCCGGCGCGCGGTGCGCACCACCCGCCCATCCGCCAGCACCACAGTCAGCCCCAGCACGTTTTCGCGCATGCCGCCATAGCGCACGGCATTGGTGCCGGAGGCGCTGGTCGCCGCCATCCCGCCGAGGGTGGCGTCCGCGCCGGGATCGATCGGGAAGAACAGGCCGGTGTCACGGATATATTCATTCAGGGTCTTGCGGGTGACGCCGGCTTCCACCACACAGTCTCCATCCTCCGCATTCACGGCGAGGATCCGGTTCATGCCCGACAGATCGAGGCACACCCCGCCCCGAAGCGCCGCCACATGCCCTTCCAGCGAGGTGCCCGCGCCAAAGGGGATGAGCGGCGTATGATGCGCCGCACAGATACGGACGGTCTCGGTGATTTCCTGTATGGACTGGACGAACACCACTGCGTCCGGGGCCTGGGGCGCATGATAGGATTCATCCTTGCCATGCTGCTCCCGCACAGCGGCCGAGGTTGACAGCCGCGCCCCGAAACGCGCGCGCAGCGCGGCTATCGCCGCCTGATTTCGTTCCGGCCCGGCCATTACCCGCGCCCCCCTGTTCTTATTTCCCGTTCGCCGCATCTTAGCAGAAGCTTAACCCTTCCGCAGCCACTATCTGGCTGTCGCTCTTTATGGATCTCCTGCATGCACCAGGCGAAAAACCCAGCTCCACAGCTTCCCGCCGGACTTACCCTGCTGCCCGACACGCGCATCAACATGCCGTTTTATTTCGAGCCGCCGGTCTCCATCGGCACGGCCAATATCGGGGCCAATGTCCGCATCGGCCGCAACAGTTTCCTGAACGAGGGCGTAATCCGCGAACACACCACCATCGGGCGCTATTGCTCGATCGGCCGAAAGGTCACGATCGCAGCCCCGCATCATCCCCTGCAATACGTGACCAGCCATCTTGGCCTGCTGGCGGCCAGCGGCCAGGGCGCGCCCAATCCCGATCATGCGGAAAATGAACGGGAAACCCTGATCGGAAACGATGTCTGGATCGGCGACAATGCATTCATCCGGCGCGGGGTGCGCATCGGCGACGGCGCGGTGATCGGCGCCAGCGCGGTCGTCACCAGAGACGTGGCCCCTTACGCCATCATGGCGGGCGTTCCCGCCCGCCTGCTGCGCTACCGCTTCGATACGCAAACCATAGAGCGCCTTCTTGCCGCCGCCTGGTATA
>DMKG01000287.1:7648-22533 GCA_003454415.1 Alphaproteobacteria bacterium | reverse complement strand
AAGCGCCTTCTGGCCGCCGCCTGGTGGCGGTATGAGGAGGAATATCTAGGGCGTCTGCCCTTGCGCGATGTCGCCGCCACCCTGGATATCCTTGAGGGAAGGAGGCCGGCGGAAGCGCCCATCCTTTACACCCGGGTGCCGCCCCTCGCCGGGACATGAAACCGCCGGATTTGTCTAATCCCCGCCTGCCATAGTAGGATACCCGAAACGGCAGGGCGCACGAATCATGACCGACCTAAACTTTGCATCAGAGCCCATTGAGATCACCGGGCAAACGGTCCTTCCTGAATGGATCGATTATAACGGGCACATGAACGTCGCCTTTTATGTTCTGGCTTTTGACAAGGCCCTGGACAGGGTGTTCGACCTGCTCGACATTGGCGTCGATTATGTTCAGCGCACCGGGGACTCCGCCTTCGTGCTGCAGAACCATGTCGCCTATCTGGCGGAACTGAAACAGGGCGACCCCATCCGCGTGACCTTTCAACTGCTGGATCGGGATAAAAAGAAAGTCCATTACTTCATGCAGATGTTTCACGCGGACGAAGGCTATCTTTCCGCCACCGCCGAACAGATCATGATGCATGTGAGCCTCTCGACGCGCCGCTCATCGCCCTTTCCGCCAGAAGCGCAGGATAAACTCGCCGCCTTGTGGGAGGCGCACAAGAACCTGCCGCGCCCGCAAAGCGCGGGGGCGGGGATCGGCATCCGTCGTAAAACCGCGGCATGAAGCTCTCCTTTGGGTTTGCGCTCGTTCTGCTCGCGGCGCTGGCCGCAGGTCAGCCTGCCTATGCGGCCTGTTCGGACACCCCGGCGCCCGGATTAAACTGGGGACGCTGTTATTTCGACGAGCAGAACCTGTCCTCCATCGATCTCAGCGGCGCCCATCTGCGTGAAGCGCGGTTCAACCGCACCGATCTGAGCCAGGCCAATCTCAGCGGCGCGGATGCGCGACGGGCGAAATTCGTCTCAGCGGATTTAACCGGGGCGCAACTCGATGGGGCGGATCTGCGCGAAACCGATTTCACCCGCGCCAAACTGGATCATGCCCAGTTTGCAGGCGCGGATTTGCGCCGCGCCCGCTTTTTCGGGGCGAATATGCGCGGCGCCAATCTTACGGACGCGCGACTGGAACTCTCCGACTTTCTGAAGGCGGATCTGACGGATGCGGTCTGGAGTGACGGCAGGCGCTGCGGCCCGCAATCCATCGGTCTGTGCAGATAAACTATCCCGATCACCTGCCCTCCCTTATATGTTAGGCTCAGCCATGGCTGATACCGATTCTTCTTCCCTGCAATCGCTGCACGCGCCGGCGAACCCGCCCCCCTATCTTTCGGGGCTGAATCCCGGACAACGCGCGGCGGTAGAGGCGCTGGACGGCCCGCTGCTGGTGCTGGCCGGCGCCGGCACCGGCAAGACGCGGGTGCTGACCACCCGCATCGCGCATATCCTGTGGACAAGGCGGGCCTTTCCATCGCAGATCCTCGCGGTCACGTTCACCAACAAGGCCGCGCGTGAAATGCAGGAGCGGGTGGGCGGACTGATCGGCGGCGCCGTGGAAGGCATGCCCTGGCTCGGCACCTTCCATTCCATCGGGGCGAAGATCCTGCGCCGCCACGCGGAACTGGCGGGCCTGCAGCCGGATTTCACGATCCTGGATACGGACGATCAGATAAGGCTGCTGAAACAGCTTCTCAGCGCCGCCAATATCGACGACAAACGCTGGCCTGCCCGCTCGTTCGCCGCCATGATCGACCGCTGGAAAAATCAGGGGCTGACGCCCGGAAACGTGCCGGAGAGCGCCGCCTTCGGTTTTGCCGACGGCAAGGGGAGGGAGCTTTACGCCGCCTATCAGGCTCGGCTGAAGGTCCTGAACGCAGCCGATTTCGGCGATCTGCTTCTGGAATGCCTGAACCTCTTCCAGCGCAACCCGGAAGTGCTTGCCCAGTATCATGACCGCTTCCGGTATATTCTGGTGGATGAATATCAGGACACCAATGTGGCGCAGTATCTCTGGCTCCGGCTGCTGGCGCAGGGACGGCGCAATCTGTGCTGCGTCGGCGATGACGATCAGTCCATCTATGGCTGGCGCGGCGCGGAAATCGGCAATATCCTGCGCTTCGAAAAGGATTTTCCCGGGGCGAGGATCGTCCGCCTGGAACAGAATTACAGATCGACCCCCAATATTCTCGCAGCCGCAAGCGGCATGATCGCCGCCAATGAGGGGCGGCTCGGAAAAACGCTGTGGACGGAATATCCGGAACCCGGCGAAAAAATCCTGATTACCGGCGTCTGGGACGGAGAGGAAGAGGCGCGCAGGGTTGCAGAGCAGGCGGCGCAGTTGCAGCGCCAGCGCCATCGCCTCGCCGATATGGCCATACTGGTGCGCGCCAGCCGCCAGACGCTCGCCTTTGAAGAATGCTTTCTCAGGGAAGGCATCCCCTACAGGGTCATCGGCGGACCGCGTTTTTACGAGCGGATGGAAATCCGCGACGCCATCGCCTATCTGCGGGTCATCGCGCAGCCGAATGACGATCTGGCGTTTGAGCGGATCGTCAACAAGCCGAAGCGCGGCATTGGCGAGGCGGCGCTGCAGAGACTGCATCAAACGGCCCGCGCG
The DNA here is from genome assembly GCA_003454415.1 of Alphaproteobacteria bacterium. Taxonomy (GTDB): domain Bacteria; phylum Pseudomonadota; class Alphaproteobacteria; order UBA11222; family UBA11222; genus UBA11222. Next base: position 19,913 of record DMKG01000287.1, on the reverse strand, counting down.
CAGAATATTCCACTGACCCGCGCCCTTCGACTGCTTCTGGAAACCGATGAACTGCCGGGGCGGGCCCGTACGCCGCTCCGCGCGCTGGAGGAGGATTTCAGCCGCTGGCGCACCCTGCTTGCGATGCAGAATCATGCGCAGCTGGCGCAAACCGTGCTGGATGAAAGCGGCTATACCGCCATGCTGAAGGCGGACCGGTCCGCGGATGCGCCGGGAAGGCTGGAAAATCTGAAGGAACTCGTAACCGCCATGGAGGCGTTTGAAAATCTGGGCGGGTTTCTGGAGCATGTCGCCCTGGTGATGGAAAACCAGCAATCCAGCAGCGATGACCGGATCAATATCATGACGCTGCACAGCGCCAAGGGTCTTGAATTCCGCACCGTGTTCTTGCCGGGCTGGGAAGACGGCCTGTTCCCCAGCCAGCGCAGCATGGATGAAAGCGGAGCCGCCGGGCTGGAGGAAGAACGCCGCCTCGCCTATGTCGGGATCACGCGGGCGCGCGAACGCGCCTTTATCTCCTTCGCCGCCAACCGCCGCATGTATAACCTCTGGCAGCCTGCAATGCCTTCGCGCTTCATCAGCGAATTACCCCCGGCCAATGTCAGCATGGATACGGATCAGGGCGTCTATGGCGGCTTGCAGGAGAACCATTCGCCATTTGCGGACAGTTACGAAAGCCCCGGCTGGCGGCGCATGCAGGCGCGGCGGCAGGGCGGCCGCGTCATCGATGTTCCCTCCTACAGGGTTCAGGAAACGCCTAAAGCCCGGCATGACTTCGTAAAGGGGGCGCGCGTTTTCCACGATCGTTTCGGCTATGGCCGGGTGAAGGATTTCGACGGCGACAAGCTTGAAATCGATTTTGAAAAAGCCGGCTGCAAGAAAATCATTCGCACCTTCGTGCAACCGGCCTGATCCGTGGCTGGCCTGCTTACCGAAGCGATCCTGATCGTGCCCGCCCGGGCGGCGCTCGCTGTCGCCGACCTGCTGGAAGGTCTGGAAACCCCCAATGCGCTCTCCATTTCGGCGTTCGAAATTCCCGGAACCGCGGATTTCCAGGTGCACGCCCTGTATCCGGACGCCCCATCCCCTGACCATCTTCAATCCCTTCTCGCGCCGCTGATGGAGGCGTTACAGACGCCGCCCCCCGCCATCCGCCTCACCCCACTGCCGGAGCGGGATTGGGTGGCGGAATCCCTGAGCGGATTGCCGCCGGTCACGGCCGGGCGTTTTTTTGTCGCCGGCGGCCATCATCTGACCCATGCGCCGCGCGCCGCGCTGGTTCTGCATGTGGAGGCGGGGCAGGCCTTTGGAACCGGGCATCATGACACCACCGCCGGTTGCCTGCTGGCGCTCAGCCATCTTGCGCGCTCGCTGCGCCCCATCCGGGTGCTCGATCTGGGCTGCGGCAGCGGCGTCCTCGCCATGGCGGCGGCGAAACTCTGGCGCCGCCCGGTCACCGCCAGCGACATCGACAGGATCGCCACCCGTATCGCCGGTGAGAACGCCGCCCGCAACAGGCTGGCGCCGTTCATAAACACGGTCAACGCGCCAGGCTTCACACATCCCGCCATCACCGCCGACGCCCCCTATGACCTGATCCTGGCCAATATTCTGGCGCGGCCTTTGATGCGGCTTGCCCGGCCCATGGCGAACCATCTGACAAAGGGCGGATATGCGGTATTGTCCGGCCTGTTGCGCAGCCAGGAAGCCGCCGTGCTGAGCGCCTACCGCAGTCAGGGCTTGTTTTTGGCGCGCCGTTTTTTAAGTAATGAATGGTCAACATTACTACTGCGCAAACGCGCTTTGGGATAGACTTCAGCCATGGATATGATCCCGACATTTGCGGAACTGGGCGAGCGTCTGACGCGTCTGCGGTCGGAACTGCAGCGGCGCGGCCTGGCGGGCTTTGTGATTCCGCGCGCCGATGCGCATCAGGGTGAATATGTGCCGCCCCATGACGCGCGGCTGGCCTGGATCACCGGATTTACCGGATCGGCGGGAACCGCCGTCATCCTGCGGGATAAAGCCGCGATTTTCGTCGATGGGCGGTATACGCTTCAGGTCCGCAATGAGGTGGACGTGAACCTGCTCACTCCGGTCGCGATCATGGAGACCTCACCGGAAGACTGGATCGCGCAGAACCTGAAAGGCGGGGAACGGCTGGGATATGATCCGTGGCTGCATACGCCGGATGGCGTCAGCCGTCTGAAAACCGCCTGCGGCAGGTGCGGGGCTGCGCCTGAAGCCGTCGCCGTCAATCCCGTCGACGCCGTCTGGACTGACCAGCCGGCGCCGCCCACGGCGCCCATTGTGCCTCATCCGCTGGAATATGCGGGCGAAACCTCCGAGGCGAAACGCGCGCGGATTGCAGCAAAGATCGCGGAAAATTCCGCGGACGCCGCAATGCTCACTTTGCCGGATTCGATTGCCTGGCTGTTCAATATCCGCGGCGGAGACGTCACCCATTCCCCTTTGCCCTTATCCTTCGCCATTCTGGACGCGGACGGCAAAGCGCGCCTGTTTTGTGATCCGGCCAAGATCAGTGACGGCCTGACCGCGCATCTGGGTGAGGAGGTCAGACTCGAGCCGCCATCCGCCCTGGGGCCTGCGCTTGACGCCATGGGAGCGGCGAAGCGCCGTGTGCTGCTTGACCCCGGTACATGCGCCTCCTGGATCACCAGCCGTCTGGAAGCGGCCGGGGCGAAGTCTGTTTTCGGAGCGGATCCCTGCGTGCTGCCGAAAGCGCTGAAAAATCCGGTGGAAATTACCGGCATGCGGAACGCGCATCTGCGCGATGGCGCCGCTTTGAGCCGTTTTCTCGCCTGGCTCGATGAGCGGGCCGCCAGAGGCGGGCTCGATGAAATCAGCGCGGCTGAAAAACTGGCGGAATTCCGCGCCGCCACGGGACGCCTGAAGGATCTGAGCTTTCCCACCATTTCCGGGGCCGGGCCCAACGGGGCGATCGTGCATTACCGGGCAAACGCCGAAAGCAACCGTGTGCTGGAGGCCGGCCAGCTCTATCTGCTCGATTCCGGCGCGCAGTATCTGGACGGCACCACAGATGTCACCCGCACCATCGCCATAGGCGATCCGTCTGCGGAACAAAGGGACCGCTTCACCCGCGTGCTGAAAGGCCATATCAGCCTGGCCACTATCAAGTTTCCCCGGGGCGTGACCGGCGCGCATCTCGACGTGCTGGCGCGGGCGGCGCTGTGGAAGGCTGGGCTCGATTACGACCATGGAACGGGACATGGAGTCGGGGCTTATCTTAGCGTGCATGAAGGACCACAGAACATTTCACGCCGCCCCGGTCAGGTCGCGCTGCAACCCGGCATGATCGTCTCCAATGAACCGGGTTATTACAAACAGGGCGCGTTTGGCATCCGCATCGAGAATCTGGTTCTGGTTCAGGCGCCGCAGATGATTGCTGGGGGGGAGCGGGAAATGATGGGGTTTGAAACCCTGACCCTTGCCCCCATCGATCTGCGGCTGGTGGAACGCGCCCTGCTGAGCGATGAGGAGGCCGGCTGGCTGAACGCCTATCACGCCGAAGTGCGGGAAAAACTGAGCCCTCTGGTGGATGCGCAAACCGCCGCATGGCTGGCGCAGTCGGCGCGGGCGATCTGATCAGGCGCGCAATTTGAGCAATCCGTCATCCGGAATATCCGCCGCCCCAAGCAGAAAAAAAGTCCCGACGCGGCCTATGCCGCGAATATCCATTATCCCGCCTGGTTCAAAGGCAAATCGTCCATCAAGCCGTTCGCGGGCCTGTGCTGACACCAGCACCTTGCCTACCGGCGCCGCCTCCTGAAGCCGGCTTGCAAGGTTCACCGTGTCGCCCCACAGATCATAAGTGAACTTGCGTTTTCCTATCACGCCAGCAACCGCCGAGCCCACATGAATGCCAACGCGCAATCCAATATCATAATGATCGCGTTCCTGGATTACGTTAATAAGCTGTTGCATGCGCTGCGCCATTTCAGCGGCAGCAGCCGCATCCTGGGTGCCGCCCGGCAGACCGGCCGCGATCATATAGGCGTCCCCGATTGTTTTTATTTTCTCCAGGCGATAATGATCGGCCATCTCATCAAACGCGCAGAATATCTCGTTAAGCAGCCGCACAACTTCTGAAGCCGGGTTGCGGTTGGCGAAGTTTGTAAAGCCAGCCAGGTCCGCAAACATTACGGTTACTTCTTCAAAACGGTCGGCTATAGGATTTTCCAGCCGTTTCAGACGCGCTGAAATCGGCTCAGGCAGAATATTCGCCAGCAAGTCCTCCGTACGCCCCTTTTCAATGAGCAAATTATCCTCAGCCCGGTGAACCGCCATTCTGTAATAACCAATAACAGCGCCCAAATACACCGCCATGGCCATAAACGCAAAAATCCGTGAAGCGGCGAACGAATGATCAGAAGCCGTTCCCAGCGGTCCAACGCTGTACATAAGCGACTGGCCAACTATCAACGCCATCGCCAGGACCGCCAGGCTCGCGAATAACTCCATCCGTTCCTTACGCGCAAACAGTAAAAAGGGGCTGCCCGCAAAGGCGAGCCCATAAATTTCGACACCGGCATACGGCCCCATCACCGTGCATATCGTCACATAGTGAAGCGATACCAGCAACACCAGCCAGGCGCGCGCGCCCATGTGCCAGCCGCGCGCCTGCACCCCTATCCCGGTCAGATAGCAAACGCCGAAGACGGCGCTTACCAGGCCAGCCAGCCTATCCCCCACGGGCAAATGGACAATAAAAACTGCGCCGAAGGAGATGACGCTGAGAACCAGAAAAGTAATGTTGGTCAGCGCTCCGGTGCGAAACCGGTATTGGTTGATCTCTCCGGACGCGCCCAGTCCAATGAACCATGTAATCAATTTGCGCATGTCCCGCCCCCAAATCAAAGTAACGCGCAGTCAAATAAAGTTGCTCTTAATAATTTTTTAATATCGCATATTAGTCATTCAAACCCGTTATCGCCAGCCACTCATCTTCTTCTAGTACTTTTATCCCAAGTTCCCGGGCTTTTTTCAGCTTCGAGCCTGCATCCGCTCCGGCGATGACATAATCGGTCTTCGAGGAGACGGAACCAGCGACTTTCGCTCCCAGGCTTTGCGCGCGGGCCTTGGCCTCGTCCCGGGACATTTTTTCCATCCCCCCTGTAAACACCAGAGTCTTTCCGGCAAGGGGAGACAAGGATGCAGGGGCCGTAAACTCACGCACGTCTATCTGTTTCAACAGGGCATCCATGGCCGTGTCGTTGTGCGGTTCGGCAAAGAATTCGACGACGGAATCCGCAAGGGTTTCGCCTACGCCATCAATCGCCAGCAATTCCTGATAGGCTGTTTCTCTGGCCTTTGCCGCCAGCATCGCCTCCTGGAATTTCCCGAAAGAATGATAATTCTGCGCCAGCAGCCGCGCATTGTTCTCACCCACATGGCGCATTCCCAGCGCATAGATCAAACGCTCCAGATCGATTGTCCTGCGGGCTTCGATCGCGGCGAGAAGATTATCGATGCTCTTGAAGGCGCGTTCGGATTCCGCCAGTTTTTTTTGCGGCTGCCGGCCGGTTTTTTCCTGCCGCGCCTGTGCATGCGCCTCGCGCTGGCGCAGAAACGCCTGTTTCAGGTCTTCCCGCCTGTCCTTCAGGGTAAAGATGTCCGCAGGCGTCCGAACCAGCCCTTCCTCATAGAGCAGTTGCACATTCTGCTCCCCAAGTCCTTCGATATCGAAGGCGTTGCGGCTGACGAAATGCCGAAGTCTCTCGACCGCCTGGGCCGGGCATACCAGGCCGCCGGTGCAGCGGCGGGCCGCATCCTCCTTGCCGGATCTGGCGTCCCTCTCGCGCACCGCATGGCTGCCGCATACGGGGCAGGCCGTGGGGAACGCAAATTCGCGCGAGTCGTCAGGCCGTTTCCCCATTACTACATCGACGATCTGGGGGATCACGTCACCGGCGCGCCGCACGATAACGGTATCCCCGATGCGCACATCCTTGCGCCTGATTTCGTCTTCATTATGCAGGGTGGCGTTCGACACCACCACACCGCCCACCGTCACGGGCCGCAGTTTGGCCACCGGCGTCAGCGCTCCGGTGCGGCCCACCTGAATATCGATATCCTCAACCACCGTCTCCGCCAGTTCCGCGGGAAATTTATGAGCCACCGCCCAGCGCGGCGAACGCGCCCTGAATCCCAGCCGCTCCTGCAGGTCCAGCCTGTCCACCTTGTAAACCACGCCGTCGATGTCATAACCAAGCATGGCCCGCCTTTCCTGCAGGCTGTTATAGACCGCCAGCATCTCCGCGATGCTCTTGCAATGGCGCATTTCAGGATTGACCGGCAAGCCCCATTCCTGGAAGCGCGCCATCATTCCCGATTGCGTGTCCGCCGGGTATTCGCTGATCTCACCCCAGCCATAAGCGAAAAACTGCAACGGCCGGCCGGCGGTGATGGCGGGGTCAAGCTGGCGCAGAGATCCCGCCGCCGCATTGCGCGGGTTCATGAACGGGGGCTTTCCCTCTTCCTCCTGGCGGCGGTTCAGTTCCGTGAACGCCTGATGCGAAAGATAGACTTCCCCGCGCACGTCAATCACACGCGGCGCGTCGTCCCCCGCAAGGGCAAGCGGAATCCCGCGAAGGGTGCGGAGATTATTTGTGACATCCTCCCCCACGAGCCCATCGCCGCGGGTGGCGCCGGAAACCAGCACGCCATTCTCATAACGCAGGGTGGCCGAAACCCCGTCAATCTTCGGTTCTGCGGTGAAATCCAGCGCCGTCTCCTCGTCCAGTCTGAGAAATCTTCTGGCGCTGCTGCAAAAATCCTCGATATCCGCTGGAGAGAACGCATTATCGAGAGAGAGCATCGGCCGCGCATGGGTGATTTTTCCAAAACTCTCCAGCGGCGGCGCCCCCACGCGACGGGCCGGACTGTCCAGCCGCTGGAGATGGGGGAAACGCGCCTCAATAGCGGCGTTACGCTCCATCAGATTGTCATATTCCGCATCGGAAATCACCGGGGCGTCCTGCTGGTAATAGCGGATATTATGCGCATTGATTTCACTGGCGAGCCGCGCCAGTTCCGCTTTGGCCTCGGCCTCGTTCAATTGCCTGACAGGGACGCGGCTTTCACTCATGATCGCGCTCCGGCGGCCATCAGGCTGTCTGCGGCGGCCCGCGCCGCATCGGTGACTTCCGCCCCCGCCAGCATGCGGGCGATCTCCTCGCGCCGGCTTTGGGCGTCCAGCTCCCGCACCGATGTGATGACGGTCTCGGCCTTGCCTGACGCGCTTTTCCCCCCCCGCCAATGCACATCGCCACGCGCCGCCACCTGGGGCGAATGCGTCACGACCAGAACCTGCGTCCCCTGGGAGAGGCGCGCCAGACGTTCGCCCACCGCGTCCGCGACAGCGCCGCCGACGGCGCTGTCCACCTCGTCGAACACCAGCGCGCGCTCCGGCGCGGTTCTGGCCAGCGCCACGCGCAAGGCCAGCATGAAACGCGATAATTCTCCGCCAGACGCAATACCCGAGAGCGGCCCGGCGCTGGCGCCTGGATTGGTGGCCACATGGAATTCCACCCGGTCTGCGCCTTCCACGCCGCGTTCGCCTTCATTCAAGGGACGGACGATCGTCCTGAAGCTCGCTTTTTCCAGTTTCAGAGGCGCCAGTTCCTTTTTGACCGCCCTATCCAGTTTTTGCGCGGCGGCGATGCGCGCCCCAGACAGACGCGCCGCGATCGCGTCGTAAACCGCCCTGCTCTCTGCATGACGTTTCCGCATATCCTCAAGACGGTTCGATCCGGCGTCCAGTAACGCCAGCTGACCGGCGATGCGCTCACGAAATCCCGGCAGTTCTTCTACCTGCACCCGGTATTTGCGGGCCACCGCGCGCAGGGCAAAAAGCCGGCTCTCCACTTCCTCCAGCCGGCGCGGATCAAACTCCATGCCGGCCAGAACCTGCTCCAGCCGTACGCGCGCTTCCATGATCTCGGAACTTGCCGCCGCGAGTGCGGAGATCACCGGATCGAGACGGGAGTCCGCCTTGTCCGCGATGCGCTCCAGACGCCGCAAGGCCGTATTCAGCAGCCCTTCGGCGCCGCCGTCACCGCGCCCGTACAACTCCGCCAGTCCCGCCTGAATTTCACCGGTCAGTTTCTCGGAATTCATGGACAGGGCCCTGATCCTTGCAAGCTCCTGCTCCTCATCCGCATGTGGGGAGAGCGCCTCCAGCTCCTCCAGGACATGACGAAGATAAGCTTCTTCCTCAAGCGCCTTCTCCAGTCCGGCTTCGGCCTGGGCGGCGTCGGCGGCGGCCTGCGCCATTGCGCGATGCGCCTCCCTACAGGCCATCACATCCGGCCCGAGGCCGGCAAAGGCGTCCAGCAAGGTTCTATGGGCAGCGAGGTTCAGCAGCCCCTGGTCATCATTCTGGCCATGCACTTCTATCAGCAGACTTCCCGCCTGCTTTAACAGGCCGATGCTGACCTGCTGATCATTGATGAAGGCGCGGCTGCGGCCATCCCGGCCAATCACCCGGCGCAGGAGGATTCCATCCGCCGCATCAATTCCCTGTTCCTGCAGCAACATAAAGACGGGGTGTCCAGCGGAAGGTGAAAAGGCGGCGCTGACTGTGGCCTGTTCGCAATCCTTTCGGATCACGGCGCTATCGGCGCGCGCGCCGCCTGCAAGACTGAGGGCGTCCAGCAGTATGGATTTTCCGGCGCCCGTTTCTCCCGTCAGCACGGTCAATCCCGGCGCGAACTGCAATTCCAGCCGGTCAATTAACACCATATTTCGGATCGAAAGGCTGACAAGCACGTACACAATCTTTCCGGGTAGGCCGCTGATTTCAGCTTATTCGGCTAAACGCCCTGCTGATCCAGGATTTCCTGTTTTCCGCCGGGCGCACATCACGGCCAGTGAGCAATGAATAACTGTCCTGATACCATTCGCTGCCGGGATAATTGTGCCCCAGCACGGCGGCGGCAGACTGCGCCTCATTGATAACGCCAAGCGCGACATAGCATTCCGTCAGGCGGTGCAACGCCTCAGGCACATGGGTCGTGGTCTGAAAGGCTTCGACGACGGCGCGAAAACGGTTGATGGCGGCCAGATATTCTCTCTGTTTCAGGTAATAACGGCCAATTTCCATTTCCTTACCCGCCAGATGATCATTGGTCAAATCGATCTTCAACCGCGCATCCCGGGCGTAATCGCTCGTGGGAAAGCGGCGCACAACCTCTGTCAGTGTGCGAAGGGCTTCTGCGGTCATTTTCTGATCACGCTCCACATCGGAAATCTGTTCGTAGTAGGAAACCGCGATGAGATAATAGGCATAGGCCACATCCCGGTTGCCGGGATGCAGCGAGATGAAACGCTGGGCGGCGAGAATGGCCTTGTCATACTCATTCAGCTGATAATTGGAATACGCAGCCATCAGCATGGAGCGGCGCGCCCACACCGAATAGGGATGCTGACGCTCCACCTCATCGAATTGTTCGGCCGCCTGGAAATACCGGCCATCCTGAAGCTCTTTCAATCCAAGATTGTAAATCTCCTCCACCGGTCTCTCGACATATTTGGCTTCCTTCGCGCCAACGCCGCGGCATCCGGAAAGGCTGAGCGCAAGCCCCGCCGCCATAAGGCATGGCAACGCCAGAGAAGTGACGATCCTCAGATGTTCCTTGATGACTCTCATGCTGTTTCCATAACTTGACGCGAGTGACCAGAATCCGAACTTCGCCACTCCGCCCTGTAACGCCGAACGCTGCACGGATTCAAAAGGGTCGCTATAGAATATATGATTCCGATACGGTTTTGGATCAGAAGTTGCTGCAAAGCCCGCCGCTCCGTTTACGGCGGTTTCAATCCCGCCACACCGGCCGTCAGACCCATCCTGTATTTAGCGCATTTGAAACACGAACGCCACAAGGCGCGCGGGCGCCTCCGCCAGCCCGTCCGGGGAACATGGGGGTGGAAAGCTTCGCCGGTTATCCGCGCGCCGCGCGGCGCAACGGGAGGGTGGAAACCGGAAGCGCAGGCGCGAGACCATCACTGTATTCCCAGGCCACGGGATTGGCGAACAACGCCTGCAACAATTTGTAATGCAGGCCATGGCCCGCCCGGTATCCATCAAAGCGGCCAATGATCCGCGCGCCGGACAGATACAAATCCCCGATCGCGTCGAGAATCTTGTGGCGGACAAATTCATCCTCAAACCGCAGGCCTTCGGTGTTCAGCACCCCATTTCCATCCAGAACGACGGCATTCTGCAACGAGCCGCCGCGGGCCAGACCCACCGATTGCAAATGCTCCACCTCATGCAGAAACCCGAAAGTTCGCGCTGGCGCGATTTCTGTTTTGTAGGCTTGTGTTCCGGCATCATAGAGATAGGACTGTCGGCCAATGACGGCGCAGTCGAAATCAATTTCAAAGCCAAAAACCGCGCCATCACAGGGAGAAAGGCTTGCGCTTTTTCCCTCTTCCTCCACGCGCACCGTTTCAAGCACCCGGATAAACCGGCGGGGGACGGGTAATTTCGCAATCCCGGCGCATTCCAGAAGCATCACAAAGGGCGCAGCGCTGCCATCCAGCACCGGCAGTTCCGGCCCATCAATATCCACAAGCGCATTATCAATTCCGCAGCCAGAAAAGGCGGACATCAGATGTTCAACCGTCGCAACCGTCACGCCCGCTTCGTTGCGTAAGGTGCTGCCAAGCTGCGTGCTGGAGACGTTTTCGTAATGCGCAGGAACGCGGACGGCGTCATTGTTGACATCAGCAGGGGCGCACAGATCCACGCGGCGGAACACGATACCGGTTCCTGCAGCCGCTGGAAATATGGTGAGACGCACCTGCTGTCCCGTATGCAGTCCAATACCCGAACAGCCTATACGATTCCGAAGCGTCGTCTGACAGTTATCCAGCGCCTGCTCCTGAGCGGGGCCTGGATACGCTTTCTCCGTTCTATACGCCAATCTCTCGCCCCCGTTATTACCGCCGTCATCCGTGCGTTGAAGCAATCAATTGTTGTTTATCAAGCGGTTGCCAGACACTCAAATCACTCTTTATTACCTATTGTTACAATCTCGTCATATCCCCTCCACTATTGGACACGACGCTCCCCACATCTCTGACTCCTCAGAAAAAGACTGGTTTTCAGCCCTTTCCGAGCCTTTCCCAAAAATGCTCCGTCCCCAGCCTTTCAGTTTGCCGTGCGGCGTAAGAACGCAGGGATGTCTATTTCGGACGTATTGCCAATTTTCATTGCCGGCTGAAGCGGGGCTTCTCCACGCGCGGCCGGATTCGATTCGGATTTCCCCGCCGCCGGGCGGTTGACGGCGATTCGTTTGGCGGGCGGCTCGGCGGGCACGCGCTTGTTACGCCCCAGCCATCCCATTCGAGCCAGAAGCCCAGACCCCTTATTGATTAACCGGCTGACATCGTGATTTTGGGGTGGGGTCGTGTCTCTTGCCGCAACCAGTGGCTGTTTGGCTGCCGGTTTTGCGGCCGGGGGGGCGATAAACGCATCCTCTGCCATCTCTTTCCCAAGCGGCTCCTCATCCATTCCGGATTTAAGAGAAAGGGACTCCGCCGGCAATTCCGCTCTCATTACCGTTGAAGCTTCCGCCCCTGTTTCAGAATTGAGGGCTGACGGGGTTTCCGGCGTCAGCGATGCGGTATTATTCCCCGCCGCCGCCATCGTGGGCGCGGGAACAGCTTCAGCAGCAGCCAGAGCCGGAATGAGTTCAGGCTGCTGCTCTGCGCCGAGCGCCAATTCCGCCTCCTGGACGGGTTGCGTCGCCCTTTGGCTGCGCACCCCGGTCGCTACAACAGAGACCCGCATTTTTCCTTCGATCGAAGCATCGAAAGTCGAACCCACAATGATGTTCGCATCCGGATCCACTTCTGCGCGCACCCGGTTTGCAGCCTCGTCCACTTCATACAAGGTAAGATCGGAACCGCCTATGATGTTGATCAACACGCCCTTTGCACCGGCCATCGATACATCTTCCAGCAGAGGATTGGAAATCGCCGCCTCGGCTGCTTCATTGGCGCGGAATTCGCCCGACGCCTCACCCGTGCCCATCATCGCCGGTCCCGCGCCCCCCATCACCGCGCGGACATCCGCGAAATCAAGATTGATCAGCCCCGGCGCAACCATGAGGTCGGTGATGCCGCCAACCCCTGAAAAAAGCACCTGGTCCGCCATGGCGAAGGCTTCGGCGAAGGTCGTCTTGGCGTTGGCGACACGGAACAGATTCTGATTGGG
>DMKG01000287.1:7177-7383 GCA_003454415.1 Alphaproteobacteria bacterium | reverse complement strand
CGGAACAGATTCTGATTGGGAATAACCAGAAGCGTGTCGACGTATTTTTCCAGTTCCGCCAGCCCGACTTCAGCGATACGCATCCGCCGCGCCCCTTCGAACTGAAAGGGCTTCGTCACCACCGCAACCGTCAGAATACCCAGGTCTTTCGCCGCCTGCGCGATGACCGGCGCCGCCCCCGTACCTGTTCCACCCCCCATACCGGC
>DMKG01000287.1:0-6913 GCA_003454415.1 Alphaproteobacteria bacterium | reverse complement strand
GTGCCTGTTCCGCCCCCCATACCGGCCGTCACGAACACCATATGACAACCGGAAAGATGATCGCGGATTTCCTGCAGGGCTTCTTCCGCCGCCGCGCGGCCAACTTCAGGATGGGAGCCCGCACCCAATCCCTGGGTCGCGGTTTCACCCATCTGAATCCTGCGTTGCGCCTTGGATTGCGCCAGCGCCTGCGCGTCGGTATTCGCGACGACGAATTCGACGCCCTCCAGCCCGCACTCAATCATGTTATTGACAGCATTGCCGCCCGCGCCGCCAACGCCAAACACGGTAATACGGGGCTTCAGTTCATACATTTCTGGAACGCTTAGATTGATAGTCATTTTTGTTCTCCTTCCCCTGAAGCCGATTCACGGCAGGCATATCCAAAACACGATTTCAAAAATTTTCCCGTAACCATTGTCCAATTCGCGCGACGCGCCCCGCGGGCGGCATGGCGCCTGCGGCAGCGCCCATGACGTCGCCGGCTTCCACAGGGCCATTCATGGCGAAACCAATCAGACCCGCGACGGTGGAATATTCCGGCCCCTGTGAGGCGTCCGGCAGGCCACGCAGCCGGATCGGCCTTCCCAGCCGGATCTGCCCCTGAAGAATTTCCGCCGCCAGATCCCGCACCCCTGCAAGCTGGCTGCCGCCCCCGGTCAGGACGATACGCCGGCCGGCAATCTCCAGCAACCCGCTGGCCGCGAGCCGATCGCGCGCCAGCTCCAGGATTTCTTCAATACGCGGCTGGATGATGCCGTTCAATATGGAGCGCGGCACATGATTCGCGGTCTCAAAATGCTCTTCACCCAGGCGGGGCACGTCGATCAGATCCCGCTCATCCGATGCGCTTACCGTGGCGCTGCCATAGAGCGCCTTGATCCTCTCCGCCGTAGCGTGGCTGGTGGACAATCCCAGCGCGATGTCATTGGTCACATGGGAGCCGCCAACGGCAAGAACATCCAGATGCGCCATATTCCCGCCCACGAAAACCGCAATCGAGGTGAGCCCTCCCCCCATATCGATACAGGTGACGCCATGCTCGGTCTCATCTTCCACCAGGCAGGCGAGACCGCTGGCGTAGGGGGTGGCGACCAGAGCGGCGATTTCCAGATGGCAGCGTTCAACGCAAAGCGCGAGATTGCGGATGGGGCCGGCCGAAGCCGTGACAAAATGCAGACAGACCCCCAAACGGTCACCGAACATGCCGCGCGGGTCTGCGATGCCTTTATGGCCATCCAGCGAATATCCGACCGGGATGGCGTGAATGAGCTCACCTTCCACATCGTGGACGCGCATCTGACTTTGGCGCAGGACCTTTTTCACGTCCTGATCACGCACTTCCGGCGTGGGGATGGTTATTTCCGTCCCCGCCAGATGGCTTGCCGGCTGACCGCAGCTCAAATTGACGATAACCTTGCGCACGGTCTCCCGCGCCATGCGTTCCGCCATATCCACCGCCGCGCGGATCGAACGCTCCGCATCCGCCATATTGACGATGGCGCCCGATTTCACGCCGCGGCTTTCGTGGTGGCCGACCCCCAGAATACGCGGTTGCGGATCATGCCCCGCACGGCCGGGATCGAAACGCGCGATAAAACAGCTCACCTGCGATGAGCCGATATCCAATCCTGCGATAATTCCGTTACGCAGCGGCTGCATCTATCCATGCCCCCGGACAAAATTACCATCGTACAGATGCGCGTCACGCCCTGGCTCCGCCGTCCGGCGGATGGCGTCAGGCGTCAGCCGCACCACCAGTTTGCTGGCGAGACGAAGATCGACCAGCTCAACGTCACGCGCCAGCAATCCCTCGCGCGCTTCATAGAGCGCCAGCTTGCGCCATGCCGCCTGCGCATCCTGCTCCGGCAGGCAGACATCAATGCCATCCTTGAAACGCAGATTCCAGCGCCGTTCGCCAACACGGATTGCGGCCTTGACCCGCCCTCGAAGTTGCGGTTCCGTATCCAGCATTGCAATCAGTTCGCCCGCCGCCCTGGGCGCGCCCTTCCCCACAATCAACGGCAGGGCGTGAAATTCAGCGATATTCTTTTCAGTGATTTCCTGCCCAGTCCGGTCGATTAAAACCATTTCCCCATTACGCTGCCAGATGGCGATCGGAACACGCTCGATGATTTCAATGTGAAGGGCGTCAGGCAGATTCCTGATCACGCTCACTTGCTCCACCCAAGGCAACCGGGCCACCCGCTTATGCGCCGATTCAAGATCCACATGAAGAATCGAATCATCTTTAGCAATATTCAATGCGTCGAGCAATTCTTTCGCCCCGGTGTGAACGCGTCCCGCAACGGTAATCGAGCGCACACGCAGGCCCATTTCCTGCAAACTCGTTCTGAGCGCGGCATCCCTCCCCGATGAAGAGAGCGGCCCAAGACCGGTCTGCAGCACCGCATAAGCAGCAACCCCTACCAGCGATAGCGAAAAAAGAAAGACAGGCCATCTGCGCCTGGCGCTCCACAGGCCGCGTGGCGGGCGCTTTGGCGTGGGGCGTGTTTTCTTCAGCGCGCGCATGACGCATCCTCCACCAGCCAGCGGCATAACGCGCCAAACGAAACACCGAGATGGGCCGCCTGCTCCGGCACCAGCGATGTGGGCGTCATGCCTGGTTGCGTATTGATTTCCAGCAGATAAAGCCCTGCGCCCGGAGCAGCGCCGTCATCATAACGGAAGTCGGCGCGGCTCACCCCGCGGCAGCCAAGCGCCTGATGCGCCTCCTGCGCCATCTGCAGGGCCTGCTGATAGATTTCCGGTCCAATTTCCGCGGGAATGATATGGCGCGATCCGCCTTCGGCGTATTTGGCCTCGTAATCGTAAAATTTCGTCCAGGGGACGATTTCCGTCACCGCCAGACTTCTTTCTCCCATCACCGCCACGGTCAGTTCGCGGCCCGGTATATAACGCTCCACCAGAAGCAAATCGCCATAGGGCCAATCCTCCGCCGCAAATTGCGGGGACGGCGTATTGTCCGTTTCGCGGATAATGAATACCCCTACGCTGGAGCCTTCATTCATCGGCTTCACCACATAAGGCGGCGGCATTGGATGCCGGTCCCTGAGGCTGCGGCGGTCCACAACCATGCCCTCCGGACAGGCAATTCCGGCTTCCTTGAACAGACGTTTGGCTTGCGGCTTGTTCATCGCCAGAGAAGAGGCGCATACGCCCGAGTGGGTGTAGGGGATACGCAGGATCTCCAGCAGCCCCTGCACGCAGCCATCCTCGCCCCACCGCCCGTGCAGGGCGTTGAACGCCACGTCGGGTTTTACGGCCATCAAGGTGGCCGCGATATCGCCGTCTGCATCAATCTCCGTGACCTTATACCCTTCCTGGCGCAAGGCTTCGGCGCATTTCGTCCCCGATACCAGGCTGACTTCCCGTTCCGAGGACCAGCCGCCTTTCAGGACCGCGACATGCTGGCTCATGGAGCTTCCTCCACCTCGCCCATACGGCGGATTTCCCATTGCAACGCAATTCCCGTCTGCTGCAGAACGCGCGCCCGCACCCGTTCGCCCAGGGCTTCCAGATCGCGCGCCGTGGCGTCGCCGCCATTCACCAGGAAATTGCAATGCATTTTGGAAACCATGGCGCCCCCCAGGCGCATTCCGCGACAGCCCGCCGCGTCGATCAGCTCCCAGGCCTTGCGCCCCTGGGCGCGTGGGTCATCGGGATTTGCGAAGGTGCTGCCGCTGGTGCGCGCGCCGACCGGCTGGGACGCGCTGCGCGCGCCCGCAATCTCAGCCATTCGCGCCGAGATCGCACGCGGGTCTCCCGGCCTGCCGCGCAGGCGGACGCTGGTCACAATAAAATCCGGAGGAAGATCGCTGTGGCGGTAGCTGAAGCCCGCCCGCTGGAGAGAAACTTCATGCGCCGCGCCACGGCGATCCACACACCTTGCACTGACGAACACATCCCTGATTTCTCCGCCATAGGCGCCCGCATTCATACGCACCGCGCCGCCCAGCGTACCGGGTACGCCACGCAGAAACTCCAGCCCCGTGAGGGAAGCATCCCGCGCGGCGCTGGACAGTTTCACATCCATCACTGCCGCACCTGCGGTAATCATCCCGTCGTCCATGATTTGAATATCGCCAAAGCCCGCCCCCAGCAGCACCACGACCCCGTTCACGCCGCCATCACGAATCAGCAGATTGGATCCGGCGCCTATCACGCTGACGGAAATCTCCGCGGGCAACGCCGCCAGAAAATCCGATAGGTCCTTCTCGTCAGCCGGCATGAACAGGATTTCCGCGGGACCGCCCACCCGGAACCAGGTCAAGGGCGCGAGCGGAGCGCCGGCCTGCAAGCGCCCGCGCACCGCAGGCATGCGTTCCAGCAGGGACCAGTCCGCACGTCGGCGCGCCATCATCCCACACCCGCCTTGCGCATCTGCTGCGCCATTTCTCCCGGAAGGGCATTGGCCCACTGAGTAATATTGCCCGCCCCCAGGCACACGACCAGATCCCCGGCTTCGGCTTCAGAAAGGATCAGCGGACATAAGTGTTCCGGCCCCTCCAGCGCCAGCACGCGGCGATGGCCATGGGCGCGCACGCCTTCGATCAGAGCGTCCCGGTCCATGCCGGGGACAGGCTGCTCGCCCGCCGCATAAACCGGCGCGACGATCACGATATCGGCGTCATTAAAACAGGTGCAGAAATCCGCGAACAATTGCGCCAGTCGCGAATAGCGGTGCGGCTGCACGACAGCGATCAGCTTGCCGTCGCATCCCTGGCGCGCGGCCCGCAGCACCGCCGCGATTTCCACGGGATGATGGCCATAATCATCCACCACGCCAATGCCGCCCGCTTCCCCGGTGCGGGTGAAACGGCGTTTCACGCCTTCAAAGCCCGCCAGGGCGCGGCGCTGCACCTTCCGGTCGATTTTCAGTTCCCGTGCAACGGCAATCGCCGCCAGACAGTTGCGCACATTATGAATGCCCGGCATGGGAAGTTTCATATTCTCCATGCGGCTGGTCTTGCCGGTAACACGGTCAAAAAACTGCACATCGAAAATCCAGTCATCCCCCTCGGAACGGATATTCACGCCGCGAACTTCGGCCTGGGGCGAAGTGCCATAGGTGATGCAGCGCCGGTCCCGAATTCGCCCGACCATCGCCTGCACTTCGGGATGATCGATGCACACCACCGCGCTGCCATAAAACGGGACATTTTCCACGAACACATCGAAGGCATGGCGCAGGCCATCGAAATCCTTGTAAAAATCGAGATGCTCCGGATCGATATTGGTGACCACGGCAATCGTCGGCGGCAGTTTCACGAAAGTGCCGTCGGATTCATCCGCCTCGACCACCATCCAGTCCCCGGCTCCCAGCCGCGCATTGGTGCCATAGGCGTTGAGAATGCCGCCATTAATGACGGTCGGATCGAACCGCCCCGCCTCCAGAAGACAGGCCACCAGCGACGTCGTTGTGGTTTTCCCATGCGTGCCCGCGACCGCGACACACCATTTGAGCCGCATCAGTTCCGCCAGCATTTCGGCGCGGCGCACCACTGGCAGCCCGCGCTTCCGCGCCGCAAGCAGTTCCGGATTATCCGCCTTGATGGCGGAGGACACGACGATGACCCGGGCTTCTCCCAGGTTTTCCTCCGACTGTCCCACGCTCACCGGAATTCCGAGTTCCCGGAGACGTGCGGTGTTACTGCTATCGGCGCTGTCGGAGCCTTTGACCTGATAACCCAGATTGTGCATCACCTCGGCAATCCCGCTCATGCCGATACCGCCGATGCCTACAAAATGTATCCAGCCAATATCCAGGGGCATACGGGTCGTCATGCCGCCACCCTCCGCACGCCAGGAAGGGAAATGATTTTTCCGCCGCCGCCGCCATTTCCGGGTTGTGGAGTTTTACGCGGCGCGAGGCGTTCCACCATGTCCGCCAGCGCCCTGGCGGCTTCTGGCCGGCCCAGTCCATGCGCGGCATGGGCCGCTAGCGTCAGTTGCTGCGGACGGCGGATGAGGATTTGCAGCCTTTTGGCCAGCGCGGCCGCTGTCAGTTCCGGCTCCGGCATGATCCAGGCGGCCCCCGCATCCGCGAGAGCCTGCGCGTTGGCGAGCTGCTGCTGATCGCCATGATGGGGATAGGGAACAAGAATCGAAGGAAGCCCGGCCGCAGTTAATTCGCTTACCGTCGTCGCGCCGGAACGGGCGATGACGAGATGCGCCTGCGCCAGACGCTGGGGCATGTCGCGGATGAAATCCATCAGTTCCGCATGAACGCCGCTTCTGCCGTAAACGCTGCGAACGCGCTCCAGATCTTCCTGGCGGCACTGCTGGGTAATGCGCAACCTCGACGTAATGCCGGGAGGGAGAGAGGCGATCGCATCGGGCACCGTTTCGCTGAGAATCCGGGCGCCCTGGCTGCCGCCAAAGACCACCAGATTGAAGGGGGCGTCTTCCTGCGGCGCCGCATAATTCCGGTCATGGCAGGCCGCGATATCCGCGCGCACCGGATTGCCGGTGCAGATGACCTTGCGCTGATCAATGGCGCGCATGCCCTGCAGGTTTTCGACCGGCGCCGCGATAGCGCCGGCGCGGCGCGCCAGCAGACGGTTGACCTTTCCCAGCACCGCATTCTGCTCATGGATGGCGGCGGGAACCCCAAGCCAGATCGCAGCCGCCATGGCGGGCAGGGACGGATAACCGCCAAACCCCATCACCAGCGCAGGGGCCTGCCGTTTCAAAAGCCTTATCGCCTGCAAAGTCCCCGCGCCAAGGGCCAGCGCCGCGCGCGCCCTCGCCGCCAGATTACCCGACGGATTTTTCGCCGCCACCACATGCACGCCGATCCGCCCGAACGAGGGGGCATACGCCAGCCCCCGGCTGTCGGTAATCAAACCCACAATCCGGCCCCTTGCGCGCAATTCCTGCGCCAGCGCCT
>DMKG01000027.1:6887-8169 GCA_003454415.1 Alphaproteobacteria bacterium | reverse complement strand
ATGGCTAAGAACGCCCTGAGCCACTCAGGCTCGATTAGCTTCTTCCACTTGAGCCTGGTCCGACAATGACAATTGGCGCGATCTCACCTTGACCAGCTTTGATTTTAACAGTGATGAAGAGCCGGCAGGTAATTGATCTCATGATATGTTTTGAAAAAATTAAGGGGTGGGAATATATCCCACCCCAATTGTATTATTAATTATTGCCTGTAGCATCGGCCGTCACGATTACTTTGCTTGCCTTGATGTCCTTGCTCAGCAGTCCGCTGTCAACCTTACCGATAACGGTTACTTCCGCGCCCTTGGTCAGCGCAGCTCTTTCATTAGATTCGATATCGACATTGATTGTGCCGGTGTCATCCCGCAAAGTGAATTCCTTCTCATTACTCACATCTGAAACGGTGCCGGTAATTTTCACCATTCCCTGATCAGGCAAATCCTTGATATTGAAGGCCTGCGCATCGGAAGTGGAGACACCAGGAATGCTCTTCATGGCGTCGCCTATGTTTTTTGTGAACCCCTTATGAACATACACGTTCTGAGCGTTCACATCGACAAAACCAAGGTCATTGTCAATCGTGCCACTTACCGTTACCTGCTGACCTTTCTTCAAAACAACTGACTGGTTTGGGGCAAGGTCCACACTGATCGTGCCGCTGGCGTCGCGTAAGGTGAACTCGCGTTCGTTATCAACGCTTTCTACAAATCCCGTGACGGTCACATGTGAATCATCAGACATTTTTTTCGCATTCGCGTTGGGAGTTTCCGCCAATGCGGTAGTAGAGAGCAAAGCCGCCATGCCGGCTGACATAATCATGTGCTTTTTCATAATATTTCTCCGTTTCGGTTACGTTTGAAAGCCGCCAGCGAAGCGCCGGCGGATGCCTGCACGCTACAAAACTCGACCTCAAGGAGCGATATGATGCTGTGTGTGAAAAGTAAGCATGGAGTAAAATAAACGGCCAAACGTCAGTAAATCGCACCTGCGTCAATCGCTAAACCTGACAGTTCATTGTTTTCATCATCTGAAATACGGAAATTGAAATTCTGCTGCTTTTCTGTCATGTGCGGATTGCGCTTTCACTGATAATGATGGCGTCACGTATGATATAAGTTACTGGCGAACGGGGCCGCCTAACTGCCTTCCAGGCTGTTTGGAGCAGGACGTCCGAAAAAGAAA
The DNA here is from genome assembly GCA_003454415.1 of Alphaproteobacteria bacterium. GTDB lineage: Bacteria > Pseudomonadota > Alphaproteobacteria > UBA11222 > UBA11222 > UBA11222. The sequence goes on along the minus strand of DMKG01000027.1, from coordinate 6,989 downwards.
AGCGGCCTTTCGGCCGCTTTCTTCGTCACAGATCAAGAAGACTGCCGGTAAAGTCCTCGAATTTCGCTGAAGGGGCTAAGCCGCTTCGCGGATCCTCCTGGA
>DMKG01000027.1:4592-6666 GCA_003454415.1 Alphaproteobacteria bacterium | reverse complement strand
GGATCCTCCTGGTGTAACGGCATATGTTCTGGGGCCATCCGTCAATTTATCAATGCTCAGGGCTATTTCTACGCCAGCCCCTTCAACAAGGGCGGAGTGGGCACTACTTAGCCGTACAAAAAAGGCGAGCGTCAGAACCACTACTATAGCCACGGTCGTCATTACGACATAGTTGCTGTTAATGTTGCTGAACATGGATGATGTATCCCTGAGGTTCGGGTTTATTCGAGGGTTGAGCGCAGCATCCAGGACGCTTTATCATGCGCAGTCATGCGGGTGACCATGAGGTCTACTGTTACTTCATCTTCTGCATCCTCTGCGACCTCGAGAACCGCGCGGGCCTGATTGCTACAGGCCTCGTTGGCTTTTAACAGATTTCTGACCATATCCTCGGCGGAGGCTGGCAGCTTACCGTCATCTTTGATTTCCGAAAGTTCTATGAACTCGTTCACCGTACCTGGCGTGAAATGACCCAGTGCGCGCACACGCTCGGCCAGTTCGTCCCCCGCCACCAGCAAGGCGTTGTACTGCTGATCGAATAGTTCATGCAGACCGATAAAATTGGGTCCGGTCACGTTCCAGTGGTAATAGTGAGTCTTCAGATAGAGCATGAAGGTGGAAGCCAGAAATCCGGAAAGCTCTTCCGCCACTTTTTCACGCTTCTTTTCTTCAACACCAATGCCAACTGAGAGGCGGTCTGTTTTTTTCAAGGTCTGAGCTGTCATGAGGGGGTCCTCCTTTCAAGCTGTATGATTTTCACGACGGATAATCTTGACGCTAGAGGCAAGGATCTAAAATTGAAGTATCAACCCCCTTAAGGAAAATAAAAATTCCCTAAATTGACCCTTTATTTATTTTTCTGACTTCTCTCCTGAATGTTTCACTGAGTATCTCGATGCTATGTATTGCGCGGTGACGAGCTTGACCGTCACTTTGAAAGCTAACCAATTTGAGTGGAGAGACTAATGAACAAGGATCAAGTTGTCGGTAATTGGGAACAGGTAAAAGGAACCGTGCGTAAACAGTGGGGCAAGCTCACTGATGACCAGGTTGACCAGATTAAAGGAGACAGGCAGAAGCTGGCGGGACAGATTCAGGAATCCTATGGAATCGCCAAAGAGGAAGCTCAAAAGCAGATAGACCAATGGGAAGAGTCCTGCCGTCATAACGCCCGGTAAATCTGGGTTGGCACCTATCCCTGCATCACCTCTTGGCTGGGTTCTCCCAGCCTTTTTTTTATCCCCAAACCAGTGTGACGCTGGGCTGAGCGGAAGGATTTTGAATGTCTTCAGATGCTCCCGTGGTTTACGGGTCATTTACGCAATTGCCATGCTCTACCCAATGTTTTCTTATTTCAAATTTCTCATACTGGAATTCCTCAAAGAGGCCTTCACTTCGACTAAGGAGGAACGTCATGAGAAAATTCAGCACCTCTTTACTTGCGGCGCTCCTGCTTTCGGGTGCGGTATTTACAATTGACGCTTTTTCAGCATTGGGTGTTCATTCAGGCCATGAAGGCGGGAATTCCATCGATCAGGCCCCGGATGCATATAATACGAATTTGGTGTTTACAGGCCGGACAGGTCGCTATCTCTCGAATGTGAAGATCTGCATTAGAGATGATACGGGGAAACAGGTGACCAGTGGCGAATCTTCCATTCCAATGGTATTGGCCGATTTGAAGCAGATACACCGTGGAGGCTGAAGCTTCCGGTTATAATAAAAGACGCGCGATTACGGTTAGCAGGAAACTGAAAACCTTTCTCATTCAATTCGAAGTAAATGAGGAAAGCGAGTTTTCCCATAAGCCACTACTGAATGAAGACGGCCATAATCCTATGTTGAAATATCCAGGATAACAGATGAAACAAGTAGCGCCTTTTCCATTTAAGACAGTTTGCGTGACAATCATGTCGGCTGCTTTTCTTTATTACTCACCTGCCCATGCCGAAACGCCGCCCATACGCGATCAGGACCATCAAGGCATCTTTACGGCTAGTCTGGAAAATGATCTGTTCGCGGGAGAGGACAACAACTACACGAATGGGGTGCGTTTCGCTTTTCTTTCGGCGGA
>DMKG01000027.1:0-4330 GCA_003454415.1 Alphaproteobacteria bacterium | reverse complement strand
CGCCCTTACGCGGGATGGCTCTATGGCAGTGTCGGCTTGCTTTCTGATACCGGGGGAAGGCTTGATAATCTGCAACTGACATTCGGTATGGTAGGGCCTGCCTCTGGCGCAAAAGACACGCAGAAGTTCGTGCATAAAGTGATTGGCAGTTCAGACCCAAAGGGTTGGGATAACCAGTTACGTAATGAGCCGGGCATAGAACTCACCTATGAGCGTAAGTGGCGCGGACTGTACGAATTTTCGCCTTTTGGCTGGGGGTTCGACATCACGCCAAGCTTCGGCGGTTCAATAGGAAATATTTATACTCATGCATCAGTAGGAGCGGTTGCGCGCTTTGGGTTCGATCTGCCCTCAGATTATGGGCCGCCACTCATTCGGCCAAATCTTCCTGGTTCGGATTTCTTCGTTCCCAATCAGACTATTGGCTGGTACGTGTTTGGCGGATTCGAAGGCCGCGCTGTCGCCCGTAATATTTTTCTGGATGGGAATACGTTCAAAGATAGCCATAGCGTTGATAAACGTTCTTTAGTAGGCGGCGTTCAGGCGGGCGTCGCGTTTACCATAAATGACATGCGTCTTGCTTATACACATATCTTCCGTTCACGGGAATTTGAGGGTCAGCCGGAAAATGATTCTTTTGGCGCTATAACCATCTCCACGCGCTTTTGAGATTGTTCATGAGAGTTGATTCTGAAAGAGATGAGATTTTTGACTCATTGCATCGCCGCAGCGTCATCATAATAATGGTGATCGCGGCCGTTCTGGCCATAAAACTGGCGGCGGATTTTCTGGCGCCGATTGTGATCGCCATGTTCCTGGTTGCGCTTGCGTGGCCAATTAAAACTTTTCTAAGCAGGCATATGCCTGATTCTCTGAGCTATACTGGTTCTTTCATTGCCCTTATAGGTGGGCTCGCGATTTTTGTGGGCGCCATTTATTTGAGCGCAACTGAAGTGATGGAAGTTGCTCCAAAATACCAGAAAGAAATTTCACGTTTCTGGAAAGAAACGAAATATGAACTGGCGGTGAATGGCGTAGACACTACAGAGAAAGTCAATCTGGAAGATGTGCGTAACTTCGCCAGTCAGCTATTGCTGAATTTTCAGGAGTCTTTACTCAGCCTTGTTTTGGTGATCGCGTATGTAATGCTGGCGTTGCCCGTAGTGACGACGTGGAGCAGCAAGCTGAGAAATTGTTTTGGAGAAGATCGTGCAGAGCGCGTGCTTTCTGCATTGCAGCAAATTGGGAAATCTTTCCAGAATTACCTCGTCGCAATGCTTATTTGCGGCAGTATCAGCGCCATCTCCACTTATCTCTTGCTTGTTCTGCTTGGGGTGGATCTGGCATTTACCTGGGGAGTTCTGGCGTTTTTACTAAGTTTTATTCCGGTTATTGGCGCATTTCTTACCGTCATTCCCCCTGTCATTCTTGCTTTCCTGCAGTTTGACAACCTGGGAATGCCACTTGCTGTTTTCCTGTCCATGGGATGCATGCATATGTTTATCGGTAATATAATTGAGCCAAAAATTCAGGGTCGAATGCTTTCATTATCTCCGCTTGTCGTGCTGATCTCACTTTCTTTCTGGGGATTTTTATGGGGAATTCCCGGCGCATTGCTGGCGGCTCCTCTCACGCATGGGGGTATCATTGTCTGTAATCACTATGATCGCACACGGTGGTTCTCGTGTTTGCTTCTGGAAAACAGAAAAAAAGATTTATCGGGATGAGAAGGTCTCACTTCGCTTAATGAATTTATTAGGCGCCGTTGTTTTTTTCTGAAGAGGAGCGGAGAAATAGATTACCCCGCTCACAGTGGGGAAGTGGCGCCGCTGCCGGGCTCGCATAGATGTTTTATGAGATTGGTTTTCTTGTTTAATTTACATAGACGCCCTGACAGATATCAACAAAAATACCAACATATCCTGCGCACAGAGGCGGCTTCCCGAACTAAAGTCTAATCTGCCATGAGACTTGTCCTCCGGCGTGTCCGCCAAAGCTTCGGCGAAAGCGGAAGCCTGAAGAGTGTGAAGGAGGATTATTTTCCGCCGCATTGGATGCGGGATTTACGAAGCAGAACCTTGCGAATGGACCCATCATCGGGAAACGCCACGCGCGGCCCGGCGTGTGGCGCCCCATCCACAATCATGGCCTCGGCGCTGCCGGAATTTTCAACGCGAATATGCAGAGAGCCGTTTGGGCTGCTGATCCGGGCTTCGAAAAAACTCCAGTCACCAGGCAAATGCGGATCGATCGAGATTTCGCCATTTTTCAGGCGAAGTCCCAGGATTTCTTCGACACCGAACCGCAACATCCATGCAGCCGATCCCGTGTACCAGCTCCAGCCGCCCCGCCCAACATGCGGTTCAACTCCTGAGATGTCTCCCGCCAGCACATAGGGCTCCACCATGTAGCGTTCGGCGCTGTCACGGGTCAGTGCGTGATTTATCGGGTTCAACAACTCGAAAACACGCACCGCCCGGCCGTTTTCGCCAAGGCGCGCCAAAGCAATTCCCAGCCATGCAGCGGCATGCGTGTATTGCCCGCCGTTCTCGCGGATGCCTGGCGGATAAGCCTTGATGTAACCGGGATCGCGAGGCGTTGAATCGAAGGGCGGCCAGAGCAGCCGGATCAGCTGATCATCCTCCCTGATTAGTTCGCGGCATGCGGATTCAACCGCTATGCGCGCGCGTTCAGGCGCGCCTGCTCCCGACATCACTGACCAGGACTGGGCAATGGAGTCGATTCGGCATTCCGTGTTGGCCGACGAGCCCCAGGGTTGCCCATGATCATCAATGGCGCGCTGATACCACTCGCCATCCCAGGAGATTTTTTCAACGGCCTGCTGCAGCCGCCCGGCCTCCGCCTCCCAGCGTTCGGCAAGATCCTCGCGCTGCATGTGCCTGCACAATCCGGTAAAGCCCTTCATCGCGGCAAACGCGAACCAGGACAGCCACACGCTTTCGCCGCGGCCATCGAGCCCCACGCGGTTCATCCCGTCATTCCAGTCACCCGAACCCATTAGCGGAAGTCCATTCGCGCCCTGCGTAACGCCGCGTTTAACAGCCCGCTCGCAGTGATCAAAAAGCGTGAACCGCTCAACCGTAGTTTCAAAGTTTGTGTATCGGTCGCCTTCCTCTGGCGACAGTGGCGGCGCGTGCAGGAAGGGAATCTCCTCCGTGAGAATTGACACGTCTCCCGTCGCCTCGACGTACTGGCTGGTGACGTAAGGCAACCATAACAGGTCATCGGAGCAGCGCGTGCGCACACCCCGTTCGATCAACGGATGCCACCAATGCAGAACATCGCCCTCTTCAAATTGCCTCGCGGCGCTGGTTAGAATATGCGCTCGCAGCCGGTCTGGGCCGGAATGCAGAACCGCGAGCAGATCCTGTAACTGGTCGCGGAAACCAATGGCGCCTCCGGCCTGATAAAAACCCGCGCGCGCCTGCACACGAGAGGCCATCAGCTGATAGGGAAGCCAGCGGTTTATCATCACATCAAAGGCGGGATCGGGCGTGCTGACGCGCACTGCGCCAAGATGCCTGTCCCAATGCCGCTCAAGCTCCTCGAACGCGCTATTGACATGTCCGGGTTCCTGCCAGCGCCGCGCCAATGTCTCTGCATGTGCGCGGTCATCCCCCTGGCCCAGTACGAATACGACCTCGGCCGACCCGCCTGCTTCGATGTCAAGATGCGCCTGCAACGCCGCGCAGGAATCGGCTCCTGGATGCACCCGTCCGCCCAGGTCCCATCGCAACAATCCAGCCGGCTGGCGCCTGTCCCCTTCACGGCCAAGAAATTCCTGCCGGTCGGCGGTTATGCTGTGAATCCTATGGCTGGACGTAAGAAACGCCACACGTTCGCCAAACTCAGGGTTCCAGGGATTTCGGGCCATGATCGCATGACAGTTGGCTTCATAGTCGCATACCACAAACGCGCGGGACCTGCTCTGAAGGGCGCCAAGCATCCACTCGGCATAATAGGTGGCGGTGATGCGCCGTGCGCGCGACGATTTATTGGTAAGCCGGAGTCTGGCGATTTTTACCGGCTCGTTGATGGGCACAAAGACAAGAAGCTCCTGTTCCAGCCCGTTACTCCACTGCCGCCACCGGGTGTATCCTGCGCCGTGCCGGATTTGGCAGGCGGCGCTATCGCCAGCAGGCTGTGGCGTTGGCGTCCAGATTTGCGCACTCTCTTCGTCCCTTAGATACAGCGCTTCGCCCTGCGGATCGCGGACAGGGTCATTACTCCACGGAGTCAGCCGGTTTTCACCGCTGTTAAGCGCCCAGCTGCATCCAAGCCCGGCTTCTGATGGGTACCCGGCCCCCCG
>DMKG01000157.1:7771-8003 GCA_003454415.1 Alphaproteobacteria bacterium | reverse complement strand
GATAAATCTGGGCTAGAGCTTGCTGCGATCAGATTGATCGCGGCCTGTAAACCGTCGTCGCGCCTGAAACCTGAAGATGCAGGCGCCTTAATGGGCGCCAACAAGCAAGCTTCGCCCGCTTGGCGATCCAGAGCCAAAAACACCGGCAATATGGTGTAATTTCCGGATTGTATCGCCTTTGGCCCGGATTGACGATATAACAGAGCCGACGGAGGGGTGGCCGAGTGGCTGA
>DMKG01000157.1:0-7479 GCA_003454415.1 Alphaproteobacteria bacterium | reverse complement strand
CGGTTTGCTAAACCGTTATACGGTGTAAAGCCGTATCGTGAGTTCGAATCTCATCCCCTCCGCCACTAAAAAGTGTACGTTCCGGACAGATAGGTAACGGAACGTTCTGTCACCCATATGTCGGATCGTTCGCCCAATCTTCGCGGCCATGCCGTAGGCGGATGATATCGATATGATCGGTTTCGATCTGGTAAATGATGACATGCGAGCCGACGGGGTAGACCCGCACGGGTGGGTTAAGTTCTGGACGTTCGCGGGCGATTTCCGGCTGCTCCGCAAGAAGGTCCAAGCCCGCCGTCAGTTGGCGGATGTAGATATCCGCCTGATCGACCGACCATTGTTTGGCCGTGTAGAGCCAGATTGCTTCGAGATCATCAAGCGCGCACGGCCTCAGCCGATAGGGTTTAGGTTTGCTTGACGCCATGCTTCTTCCGCATTGCGCCTAGAAACTCATCAACCGCGAAGCCCTGCGCTTCGCCGCTTGCCAGACCCTCATCAATGAGGTTCTGCATGGAGGCGATCTTGGCGGCGCGCTCTTGATCCCTGCGGATCAGATCACGCACATAATCGCTTGCATTGGCGTAGCGGCCTGTCGCCGCCTGCAACTCAACCCATTCCTTCATGGGATCGGGAAGGGATACGTTCATTGTGGCCATTGGTCCGGCCCTCCTTTCCGTTCCAGTATGCCATTCTTTGCCAAAGTCTGCCATAGAATTCTGCCCTGCGCGTCTCAGTTCAGCACCCGGTCTTGCAGCCGAAAGGGGTTATGGAGCGCGCCCAATGCGGCGAAGAGTTCGGCGTCGGGCATCGCCGAAAACCACGCCTTGGGCGCCTGAAGGTCCGGCGTCAGGCCGTCCGTTTTCATCTCAAGAAGTTTCAAGCGCAGGATTTTGAACGGCTGGCGAATGAACATCAGGTGCATATCCAAGGCAATCAGCAGTGTTTCAAGATCGGCAAGGAAGGATTCTTTCGGTATGGTCAATTCCGTCTGCACAGAACGGCGCGCCTTCGGGGAATGATGCACTACGGCTGTTGCCAGGTCCGGTGGTCTTCCTCCCTCGCGCGTTTGAAGTTCTCCGCTTCCGGCCATTCGGCCAGCCCCCCGCTGGCGGAAAGCCGGCTGACAGCAAGGCGTCCGTATGATGCGAATATCCCGGCAGGCGCTTTCAAGCGCTTCGATCAGCGCCGGAGACACGGCCAGCACCCCGATATGGGCGTCCTTGCGGCTGCCTTGCTGCGCCGCGCTGCCATCCCGTCAGGCAGGGAAGATTCGAAGCCCGGACATGGGTTATATTTTCAGGCCGTGATATGATTCGGAAATCCAATGGCTGATCTGTTCAAGAAATCCCCAGCGAAACCGGACGCAAGCTATACCGCCCACGACATCGAGGTCCTGGAGGGGCTGGAGCCTGTGCGCCGCCGGCCCGGCATGTATATTGGCGGAACGGATGAGCGCGCCCTGCATCACCTGGCGGCGGAGATTCTGGACAACGCCATGGATGAAGCCGTGGCCGGACACGCCACGCGCATCGAAATGACCCTGGAGGCGGATGGATGCCTTTGTTTGCAGGATAATGGCCGCGGAATTCCCATCGATCCCCATCCCAAATTCAAACCCAAATCGGCGCTGGAGGTCATTCTCACCACGCTTCATTCCGGCGGCAAGTTCAGCGGCAAGGTTTACGCAACCTCCGGTGGTCTGCACGGGGTTGGGCTGTCGGTTGTGAATGCGCTTTCGGAAAAGCTTATCGTGGAAGTCGCGCGCGACAAGCAGCTTTATACGCAATCCTATGCGCGCGGCGTGGCGCAGGACCGGCTGAAAGCCGTAGGTTCAGCCGGCAACCGACGCGGCACGACGATACGTTTTTATCCCGACAGGCAGATATTCGGGCCGCAGGCGCATTTCAAGCCGGCGTTGCTCTACAAGATGGCGCGCGCCAAGGCCTATCTCTATGGTGGAGTGGAAATACGCTGGAAATGCGCCCCCGAATTATTGCGGCACGCGCCCGATATTCCGGAAAGCGACGTCCTGCATTTTACGGGCGGCATTTCCGATTACCTTGCCGGCGCGATCAACGGGTATGCCCTGATCACGCCGGACGCCTTTACGGGCCGTGAAAATCTGCCAAAGGACCGGGGCAGAGTGGAATGGGCCATTACCTGGTATGCGGATGGGGACGCATTTCTGGAATCCTACTGCAACACCATTCCGACCCCTGCCGGCGGCACCCATGAAGCAGGATTGAAGACGGCCCTTTACAAGGCGCTTCGGGGATATGGAGAACTGACAGGCAACAAGAAAGCGGGACTGCTCACGGCGGAAGACGTCACAGGCAGTGCGGGCATCATCCTTTCCCTCTTCCTTCGCGAACCCGAATTTCAGGGACAAACCAAGGAGAAGCTGGCCAGCGCGGAGGCCGCACGCCTGGTGGAGAACGCGGTGCGCGATCATTTCGATCACTGGCTCTCGGGGGCCCCGAATATCGCTAACAAATTGCTGGACTGGTGCGTCGAACGCGCTGAAGAACGCCTCCGCCGCCGTCAGGCCCGGGAGGCGGAGCGAAAGAGCGCCACCCGCAAGCTGCGCCTGCCCGGCAAACTGGCGGATTGTTCCAGTGACAGGGTAGAGGAAACCGAGATTTTCCTGGTGGAAGGGGATTCCGCCGGGGGATCAGCAAAACAGGCGCGGGACCGCGCCACCCAGGCCATCCTCCCCTTGCGTGGCAAGATCCTGAATGTCGCCAGCGCCTCCATGGACAAGCTCTCCGCCAATCAGGAGATCGCCGACATCATCCAGGCGCTGGGCTGCGGGGTAAGGGAAAAATACCGCGATGGCGACATCCGGTATGGCAAGGTCATCATCATGACGGATGCCGATGTGGACGGGGCGCATATCGCCGCGCTGCTCATCACTTTTTTCTTCCGCCAGATGCCCGGACTGATCAGGAATGGGCGGCTCTATCTGGCCATGCCGCCGCTCTACCGGCTCACCCAGGGGGGGAAAACGGCTTATGCCCGCGATGACGCCCACAGGGAAGAATTGATGCGCACGGTCTTCAGCGGCCGGGGCAAGGTTGAAATGGGCCGTTTCAAGGGGTTGGGCGAAATGATGCCCGCGCAATTGCGCGAAACCACCATGGATCGCGCCCGGCGTCATCTGCTGCGCGTCGTGGTGCAGGATAAAGGCGAGGCGGGCGCCGCCGCCCTGGTCGAACAGCTCATGGGAAAGAAACCCGAATCCCGTTTCGCCTTCATTCAGGAACGCGCGGCCTTCGTAACGGAGTTGGATATTTAGGATACCATCCGTATGCGATTATCGCTAGATTATGCGCCCTCAGGTCAACGTTGGATGGGGAAAACCGATGCGCAAATTCATTATTGAACGCGAACTTCCGGCAATTGGCAGCGCCGAGCGCGAGGCTCTGCGCGAAGCGGCGCAAACCTCTAACAAGGCTCTGGCGGAACTGGGCACGGATATCCAGTGGCTCGAATCCTTTGTCACCGCCGACAAGACTTTTTGCGTCTATCTGGCGAAAGACGAATCCCTGATTCACGAACATGCCAGGAAAAGCGGTTTTCCCGCCAACAAGGTGACGGAAGTCAAACGCATGATCGACCCGACCACCGCCAGAAGTTGAGCAGCAGATTGATCAATCGCCGCAAGCGGATTGTAAATTTTCTGCTGGCCGTCTGTGGGCCCCTGCTGGTGGGTTGTGCGGAGCAGAGCCTGATCACCCATGTCAACCAGCGCCCGCTGTTTCAGCCCTCGCTGCTCAGCTATGGCGCGCAGGATGGCGGCCTTCCCCTGGAAATCCATGGAAACCCGCCTGCGGGCATGGATGCGTCCGCTCTTGCGGCCAGGGTTCATCTTCCCGGCCGGAGCGAAGGGGTTCGGCTGATGACCAGGGGGAAAGAACAGGTTCCGCCGCCCTCCCTGGATACGCCGGTTCCCTTTGTCCAGGACCGGCTGCGGACCATGCTGGGTTCAGGGGGGCGCAATGTCCGGCTGGCGCTCATCTTCAACCCGCATGTCCAAACCCTGCCGGACTGGGCGTGTTCGTCCCCGGATCAGATCCCTTCGGTAAGCGGTGAGAATGTGCGCGTCATGGCTGCGTTCTGTGTGGGCGCGCATCTGGCCGCCAGCGGACAGTTGCGTCTGCCCTCAACCGCCGCCACGACGGAAAATCTTGCAAAATCGATCAATGTGCTGCTCAGCGACATGTCGACGCCACCTCTCAGAGGCGGTTTCGACACGAACGGCCGGCGCTTCTAGACCAGGGTCAGCCCGCCGTCCGCCACGATCAGCGAGCCTGTAATAAAGCTTGAGGCGGGACTCGCCAGGAAAATCGCGATTCCCTGAAAATCGTCCGGCACTCCATAGCGGCGCACAGGGGAATTCTGGATCGCCCAATCGACAACCCGGGACTGTTTTCTGGGACCTTCGCAAGGCATCATTTCACTGTCCACCAGCCCGGGCAGGACGCAATTCACCTGAATGTTGTCGGGTCCCCAGGCCGCCGCCAGGCTCTGGGTCATGTGGTCCATGCCGCCCTTGGAAGCGGCATAGGCAATGAGCTTCGGGTGCCCCATCTGTTTGGTGATGGCGGAGCCGATATTGATGATCTTACCACCGCCAACTTTGAGGAATTCAGGATAGACCGCCTGGCAGCAGAGAAACACCGAGGTCAGATCGATGGCGATGAAATTGTTCCATTCCTCAAGCGTCATCCTGGCCGCGTCATGGCCATAACTGATGGCGGCGTTGTTGAATAGAATGTCTACCCGGCCAAGCGCCGCCACGGTTTCTTTCACCATACGGTTGACGTCGTCCTGTTTAGATACGTCGGCCTGCACCCGCAGGATTTTCGGGCCAATCCCTTTCAGATCTTCATAGGCCGCTTCCAGCTTTTCCATGTTGCGGCCGACGATCGCCACGGCGGCGCCCGCATTGGCCATCCCCCGGGCCAGACCAAGCCCCAGGCCGCCATTGCCGCCGGTAACGATGGCGACTTTTCCCGATAGATCTAACGCTTCAAGCATGTCTTTTCTCCTGAACGATGGTATTAAATCACCAATGACAATCCGCCATCCGCGACGATCAGCGAGCCGGTGACAAAATTTGAGGCGCGGCTTGCCAGAAAAACCGAAAGGGCCTGAAAGTCATCGGGAACGCCATAACGGCGCACAGGAGAAACCCTGACGATCTGGTCAATCATCTTCGATTGTTTATTGGGTCCTTCACAGGGCATCATCTCGCTATCCACAAGTCCCGGAAGCACGCAATTCACCTGAATATTGTCCGGTCCCCAGGCGACCGCGAGACTCTGGGTCATATGGTCCATGCCTCCCTTCGCGGCGGCATAGGCGATCAGCTTGGGATGTCCCATCTGCTGCGTGATGATCGATCCGATATTGATGATCTTGCCGCCGCCCGCCTTCTTGAATTCAGGGTAGACAGCCTGGCTGCACAACAATACGGAGGTGAGATTGATGGCTAGGAGATTGTTCCATTCCGCCAGCGGCAGGCTGGCGGCGTTATGGCCGTAACTGACCGCCGCATTGTTGAAGAGAATGTCCACCCGGCCCAGCCCTTCCACGGTTTCCTTGACCATGCGCCTGACGTCCTCTTCCCTGGATACATCCGCCTGCACCCTGAGGATCTTCGGGCCTATGCCCTTCAGGTTTTCATAAGCCCTGTCGAGCTTGTCCTGCTTGCGGCCGACAATGGCGACGGCAGCGCCCGCATTGGCAAGGCCGCGCGCGATACCCAGGCCAATTCCGCCATTCCCCCCGGTAACAATGGCCACCTTTCCCGCGAGGTTAAAAATATCCAGCATCGTTCCCCCCCCTAATACGTGAATAAGATGATCCTAGCAGCCTACCTAACCGGGGGCGGGAGAGGAAGTCTCTTGATGACAGAGGTATTCCTGACACAAAATGGGATTACCGGCGTGAAAAGACGCTTTATGCGCCGTGTAACGGTTGACAAAAGCCCTGAAATTGCTTAGCTGCATTAATAATATTGGCAGTTCATATGTTTTTCTATTGTTCAAATCAATTGCAGGTAGCTCCGCCCCCCTCATGGACTTTACTGATCTTGGTCTGAGTTCAGACCTTTTGCGCGCTGTAAGCGACGCCGGATACACCAAACCCACAGCCATCCAGGCAGAAGCCATTCCAGAGGTCCTGGCCGGCAGAGACGTTCTTGGAATCGCCCAGACCGGCACGGGAAAGACGGCCGGTTTTACCCTGCCTATGATCGATCTGCTGGCGAAGGGCCGCGCCAAGGCCCGTATGCCGCGAACATTGATTCTGGAACCCACCAGAGAGCTGGCTATGCAGGTCAGCGAGAGTTTCGAGACCTATGGCAAGTATCACAGACTGGCCATGGCGCTGCTGATGGGGGGCGTATCCTTCAACGATCAGGCGCGTCTCATCGACCGTGGGGTCGATGTGCTCATAGCAACGCCTGGTAGGCTGCTTGATCATTTCGAACGCGGCAAATTGATGCTGCATGGGGTGGAAATCCTGGTCATCGATGAAGCCGACCGCATGCTGGATATGGGCTTCATCCCGGATGTTGAGAAGATCTGCAAACTGCTGCCATTTACCCGGCAGACGCTATTTTTCTCGGCCACCATGCCAAAGGAAATTCAGCGCCTGACGGAGGCGTTTTTGAACAATCCCAAACGCATCGAGGTGGCGCCGGCCAGTTCCGCCGCCAAGACCGTCAAACAATCGCTTCTGGAAGTCGACTCACGCGAAAAACGCAAGGTCCTACGGCATCTGCTGCGCAAGGAGCCCATCGCCAACGGGATTATTTTCTGCAACCGCAAACGCGATGTGGACATGCTCTACCGTAATCTGAAGGATAATGGTTTCAGTGTTGCGGCCCTGCATGGGGATATGGAGCAGCGCCATCGCCTGCAGGTGCTGGAGCAGTTCAAGAACGGCGAAGTGCAAATCCTCGCGGCCAGCGACGTGGCGGCGCGAGGGCTGGACATTCCCTCTGTCAGCCATGTTTTCAATTTCGACGTGCCGGTACATTCCGAGGATTATATTCACCGGATCGGCCGCACCGGGCGCGCCGGGCGCGAGGGGTTCGCCTTCATGCTGGCCTCATCCGCAGAAGCCAAAGCCGTTGCCGCGATCGAGAGCATGACGGGGATCGCCATTCCGCGCATGGAAAATCCGCTGAGCGCTAAAGTCTCCGGAGATCCGGCAGAGGAGGAGGCCTCTCCCTACACACCGGTGGTAAAAAGCAGGAAATCCCGGAAGACGCAAAAAGAAACCGCGCCTGCTGCAGCTGTTACTCCGCAGCCCGCGCGCCATGCGCCGGCGGAGCGCCGTCCCCGTCAGGAGAAGGACAATTCAGGCCACGATCAGCGCGTTATCGGCATGGGCGATCACGTCCCCGCCTTTATCCTTCGGCCCGTCCCCAAATTCGCCTCCAACTGAAGCCAGCTTCAGAACCTGTAA